>NZ_JBHUMO010000044.1:28166-96944 GCF_042685105.1 Enterococcus camelliae
TAAACGTATTGAAAATTGGCTGAATCAATTACCAAGGAAAGTCTTAGGCTATAAAACACCAAGGCAAGCTTTCCTTGACGAAACCGCTAGTCTATTAGCTGATTGACATCGAGCCTCTCGCGGTGTGTTCACTGTCTGGGAAGCCTGGCATGAGCCAGCCTGTCCAGTTCAGACTAACACACCACGCTCAATGTCAATCAGCACGAAGCTTTATCAATAACATGCTTTATTTCGCTAGGTGGCTAACTTGTACTTGCAATTTGTCTGAGGGAGAAATAGCTGAAACAGAACATTTATCTATAAATGAAACGGTCATTGAATCAGAGGCTATGTATGACGGCTTTTACGCAGTATGTACAAATCTCGAAGACTCTGTTGAAACAATCGTTTCAATTAATCACAAACGATGGGAAATTGAGGAAACCTTTCGGATTATGAAAAGCGAATTTAAAGCACGGCTTGTGCATCTTAGTCGTGATGATAGGATAAAAGCTCATTTCATTACTTGTTTTCTATCGATTACTATTTTTAGAATACTAGAAAAGCTTTTACAAGAGGAATTTACTACACACGAAATCATAACAACTCTTAAAGGAATGAACTTTAACAAAATAAACGGAGAAGGCTTTATACCAACGTATACTCGCACAGAGTTAACAGATAAGTTGCATGCGCAAGCGGGATTCAATACGGACTATCAATTACTATCACAAAAAAAAAAAAGATATTAAAACTGATTGAATGAGAAAAAAGTACGCAGTTTTCCCAATAAGAAGAAGCCCAATAAACGTTAATATGTCAACGTTTATTGGACTTTTTTGTTTTTAAACTGTCAAACTTGGGATAAACAATCGGCACTTTAAGCACCTTTCTGACATCCAACGCGGAAAATTAGAACAAAAGGCGAAATGTGGCACCTTTAGGAAGTCACACCTTTAACTACAGCATCTTCCCATTTTCTGCCATGTAACTTTGACACAATGCTTGAATTTCTTGATAAATCTCTTGGACTTCAGCTAAATCAGCCGCATTGGCTCCGCTAGCTAATGGATGACCGCCTCCATGATGTTGTTTGGCCAATTCATTAATAATTGGTCCTTTTGACCGTAATCGAACTCGATAGGAGCCATCAGGTTGTTGGACGAAAATAGCCCAAGCCAGTATTTCTTCAATATTTCCAGGTAAGGAAACCACACTAGCTGTTTCTGAATCACTCACTCCATATTGCGCCATCAATTCCTTGCTAAAAATGACTTTGGCCGCACCATTTTTATCTGCGTCAATTTGTTGATAGACATAACCAGATAAACGAGCAACTTTTAACGGCATTTGTGAAATTTGACGATTCAATTTTGATGCATCAAAATTGAATGTTCGTAATTTTGCTGCTAAAGAAAGAGTTGTCGAAGAAGTTGCTGGATACAAAAAGCGCCCCGTATCACCTACAATCCCGCCATAAAGCAAACGGGCTGCATTGGAAGTCATTTGCAAACGATTGGGAAATAATTGCCAAAATGCGGCAATCATTTCACTACAACTGCTGGCATTCGTATCTACCCATACAAGATCCCCATACGGTTCATCATTCGGATGATGATCGATTTTAATTACTTTTTGCCCTGTTGAGAAGCGTTGATCACTTACACGTGGTGCATTGGCCGTGTCCGTCACAATGACTAAAGCACCTTGATACATGTCATTGCTCACTTCTTGCATCTCTGCTAGAAAATCCAACCCTTCGACTGGACCACCCACTTGATAAATTTCTTTTTCTGGATAAGAAGCACGCAATAACTCCGCTAAACCGACTTGTGAGCCAAGCGCATCTGGATCAGGTCGCATATGACGGTGAATAATAATTTTTGAATACGTTTCAATCGTTTCGATAATTTCTAACTGGATATTCATTTCTTTTCCTCTTCCTAAGGTCGTTCCATTAATTGACAAACCACCATTGCTTTGGCAACAAGTGAGTTTTCAATATAGACTTCCATATCAATTTTGGCAGATCGACGGCCAAGTTCTAAGATGCGTGTTTTTAGCACAAATTCACTTTCCAATTGAATCAAGCGGAAATAGTGGGTACTTACTTGTTCAATCCACACATTTTTTCGTTGGTTCACTTTCATCGTTTGCTTGGCCGCATGCGCAATCACTTCGCTCAATACACCAAATGAAATCGTCCCCATTTCATCCACCATTTGTGGTGAAACAGAAAAACGAAATGTTGGCTCTTCAAAACGACCATCAATTGATTGGTTTTCACTCATTTGAATTTGTCCGGAAATTTGATCTGAAATCGTATCTGAAACTTGTGGCTGTCTTTGGACAAGCTGCATAGCTTTCATAATATCCTGACGCGTCACAATGCCAATCAAGGTCAAATCATCTGCAACAACTGGCATGACTTCTAAGCCATCCCAGATCATTTGATGACTAACAGAAGCCACACTCATTTCCTTTTTGACCACTCTTGGTTCTTTTGTCATCATGCGTTCGATGGATTGTGTCTCGCTTTTGCCTAAGATATCTTTCGCGGTAACAATGCCAACCACCCGCATATTTTTATTGACTACCGGAAAACGCGAATGTTTGGTTTCTTCAGCGATTCGGTTATAATCCGCAACCGTTGCAGCAATGGTTAAGTAGCGTGTTTTTTCAAGCGACATATAAATATCACTTACTAATAAAATATCTTTTTTAATTAATTGATCACTCAATGCGCGGTTAATCATGGTTGCGACCGTGAACGTGTCATACGTTGTTCGTAATACCGGCAAGGACAATTGATCAGCCAATTCCGCAATTTCGGGCACAGTATCGAAGCCACCAGTGATGAGCACTGCAGCGCCATCTTCCAAAGCTAACTTTTGAGCATTGACACGATTCCCAACAATCATTAAGGAACCTGGAGTAACGTACCGCTCCATCGCACTGACTTGCATGGCACCAATCACAAATTTATTCAGATCTTTGTCCAATCCACTTGCCCCACCAAGCACGTCAGCTTCAGTGATTTGGACGACTTCGCTAAAGGTCAGTCGCTCAATATGTTTTTTAAGTTTACGTTCAATACGAATCGTTCCAACACGTTGAATCGTTGAGACCAAACCAATATTTTCGGCATCTTTAATCGCTCGATAGGCGGTGCCTTCACTAACGGATAAATCTTTGGCAATTCCTCGAACAGAGATTCGATCGCCCACTGGTAAACTCTCAATATGCGATAAGATTAAATCATGTTTCGTTGCCATCCTTACACCTCAATTGTTTCCCCAACAGTCATGACTTTTCCCACTCCTTCTGGAAGAAGCGCGACAAAAGCTGCTGGATCTTGTTTAATTTGTGGAAAAGTATTGTAATGAATTGGGATCACTTTTTTTGCCTGTAAGCGAGCAGCGGCTTTGGCTGCATCTTGGGGTCCCATGGTGAAATTGTCACCGATTGGTAAAAAGGCCACATCTAGTTGGTACTTCTCACCAATTAACGCTAAATCACTAAAATCGGCTGTATCACCAGCATGGTAAATTGTTTTTCCCTCTGCTTCAATGGCGACTCCAGCTGGTTCACCCAAATAAATCGTTTGCCCATTTTCCTGAATACTGGAACTATGTATGGCAGGAGTCAATGATACTCGTCCAAATGGGAAAGTGTAACCACCACCAATATTTAAACCGTGGGTATTGGCCACACCTTTTCTTGCCAGGTATTGAGCAATTTCAACAATACTGATGACCGTTGCTTGATTGTGTTTCGCAATCTCAATCGTATCCCCTAAATGATCACTATGACCGTGAGTCACAATAATCCATTTTGCCGTTACGTCCATTGGTTCTTTTTTGGTTAATGGATTATTTTTTAGGAATGGATCAATAATCACGTGCGTTCCATCACTCATTGTTATTTCTACAACTGAATGTCCTAGGTAAGTAATATTCATTGACAATCCCTTCTCTCGTTCTACTTATTTTGTAACAGGCATCCATACACAGTATAACAGATAAACTCCCTTTGGAAAACACAGGTCGTTTTTCAACAAAAATAAAAAAGCCGAGTATTACTTCACTCGACTTTCTAACTTTTTAACGACGGCGATTTCGACCACTGGCCTCCATAATCACAGGTAAAACAACCGGTCTCCGCTTCGTTTGTTCAAATAAATAGCGACTAATTTGATCGCGAATATCTTGTTTTAATTTTCCCCATTCAAATTCTTCATCATGCAAATGCTTTTCCACAATGTCAGTAACCATTTCGCCACTTTCCCGAATGAGGTCACGGCTTGCCTTTACATATACAAATCCTCGAGAAGTAATCTGAGGTTTTGAAACAATACGCTTTTCGCGACGATTGATGGTCACCACCGTGATGAAAATACCATCTTCGGATAACACTTTGCGGTCTCGTAGAACAATATTTCCTATGTCTCCCACACCGATACCATCAATCATAATATTATCAGCAGGGACGGTCCCAGACAGCTGCATTTCTCCATTGTGATAAACTAAAACATCGCCTTTTGCAAGCAAATAGATATGATTATCCGGTATGCCAACTTCTTTTGCCAAATCAGCATGAGCGACCATTTGCCGAAATTCCCCCTGAACAGGTAGGAAATACTTTGGCTTCAACAAATTCATCATCAACTGCAGGTCCGTTGGATTCGCATGACCAGAAACACGGAAATTATCAGATATATTTTTGACATTGCCGCCTGCTCGATAAACCATATCTTCCGTTTTCGCTACCACCGTTTCCATAGCAATTGTTGGTGTAGTGGTAATATATACCAAATCGCCCTCTTGAATGCGCAGTGTGCGGTGCGTTCCATTTGCCATTTTTTGCAAGGATTTAATAGGTTCCCCCATGCGACCCGTTTCTAAAATAAGCAATTGATTGGCCTCATAATTTTTCATTTCTTTTTGCGTAATAATCAAATCTTCTTGTGGGAGATGCAAACGCCCTAATTTCATCGCAGTCCGAATAATTTTGCCAAAGTCTTGGCCCGTTAATACAACTTTTCGCCCCGCGATTGCAGAACCATCAAGAATCTGCTGAACACGTTGCAAGTTGCTTGCTACACAGGCAACGATGATCCGACCTTCCCAATATTTGATTGTATCAGTTACTTCGTCAGCAATTTTTGCCTCAGAAACCACTTGAGCAGGATTTTCTGCGTTGCTCGACGTACTTAGCAAAGCCAACACGCCTTCTTTGCCAATTTCAGCCAAACGTGAAAAATCCGTTTGATACATAGGCAATGCTGCCTGATCAAATTTAAAATCACCTGTATAAACAATGTTTCCTGCTTCTGTTTTGAGACTAATGCCTACTGATTCGGGAATCGAATGGGTTGTACGGAAAAAGCTGACCGTTGTGCCACCAAAATCAATTTCCGTATGCTCATCAACCACATGAAATTCTTTGTATTTTTTTGTTGCTTCATTTCGATGGACATTCAATTTTGCCAATTCAATTGTCAATTTTGTGCCGAAAACGGGCACAGGTACTTTTTCGAGCAAGTAAGGCAACGCGCCAATGGCATCTGCGTGACCATGAGTCAAAAAGATACCCGCAACTCGTTCTGCATTCTCCTCTAAATATGAAAAATTAGGAATAACTGTATCAATTCCCAATAATTCATTTTCTGGATAGCGTAATCCGCAATCCAATACAAATAAATCTTCTCCCACTTCTGCCACGTACAAATTCTTTCCATTTTCTCGTACGCCACCAAGTGGAATTAGTTTGATATCGTCCAAAAAATTCACCTCTTCTTTACTTTTCTTATTCATTGATTCCTTGTGAATTACTCACTGGAATTGCACTATCATACTTAGAATTATAATGATTATAGCATCTATTGTGTCAGTTTTCGAGACACCTGCGGCAACCCTCACACCCAACGGTATTCATCAACTTTCATTATACAACAAAAAAAAGAAAAGCGTGGGTTTCCCCAAACTTTTCTTAAAAATCTATTAGATATGAAGCAAATCCATCTCGTGCAATGTTTCTGCAATTTGCACCGAATTCCAAGCGGCTCCCTTTAATAAATTATCAGAAACAACCCAAAGATGAAGCCCAGTTTCTATGTCTAAATCCTTCCGAATACGACCAACAAACGTTTCTTTTTTGTCAATTGATTGAATGGCCTGAGGATAAATTTGCTGACTTGGATCATCCTCTACGATAACACCGGGCGCTTGTGCCAAAATTTCTCGCACAGTTGCAACGCTAATTGGTGTTTCAGTTTCAACATATACAGACTCTGAATGGCCACTTGCCACTGGAATACGAACGCAAGTTGCCGCCACCTTAATTGTAGAATCTTCCATGATTTTCTTTGTTTCATTGACCATTTTCCATTCTTCAAATGTATAGTCCTCTTCCGCAAATTTATCAATTTGAGGCAGCGCATTGAATGCAATTGGATAATGCTTTTTGTCACCACCACAAGGAAGAATTTCCGGATGCCAATCAGCAACAGCTACATTATCCAAATAAGCCTGTGCTTCTCTTTTTAATTCTTCAATTGCTCGCGCACCTGCACCCGACACAGCCTGATAAGTTGAAACAATGATTCGATTCAGCCCTGCTTGCTTGCGGATGGGTTCTAACGCCACCATCATTTGGATAGTAGAACAATTCGGATTAGCAATAATGCCTTTATGGCGCTTCAATGCTTCTTTATTAACTTCAGGAACAACTAAGGGAACCTCAGGATCCATCCGAAAATGGCTGGTGTTATCAACGACGACCGCCCCGCGTTTGACTGCTTCTGGCGCAAACTTTGCAGAAATGCCACCACCAGCACTAAATAAAGCTAAGTCAATGCCTTCAAATGATTCTGGCACCAATTCCTCAACCGTTAGCGAAGCCCCTTTAAATTGCAATGTTTTGCCGGCGGAACGTTTTGAAGCTAACAAAATGACTTTTTTCAATGGCAATGTTGTTTGCTCTAGCATTTGGATCATTTTTGTTCCTACTGCACCTGTTGCACCTACAACTGCAACATTGTACCCGTTACCCATTCACGAACAACTCCTCATTATTAAAACTTTTTCATCATTTTATCACATTTTTCTTAATGATAAAGGAGTTTTTTCACTTTTTCATCGTTATCTTTATTCTTTTGGAATATCAATAACCGTTTCCCTTTCAATTAATTGATGTTGAATAAATACCTTTTGTTGAAGAGAGTGCTTATTATTCAACTGACGAATAAACTGTTGCACCGCTACTCTCCCCAATTCTTCAGTATGAATATCAATCGATGTAATATACGGATGAATCAGAGTTGAAAAAATAGAATTATTAAAACTAACAATTGAAATGTCATCTGGCACACGGTATCCCAACAAATTACACAATTGAATAATTCGTAAAGCAAACATGTCATCAATTACTATCAATGCTGTGGGTTTCTCTGTCTCCATTAGTTCGGTAAATAAATTGTAGTCTTCAGGCTTCTTTAAAACTACATGCGAGTATAAAGGAAGTTTGTTATCTGAAATAGCTTTTTGGTACCCATAAAACCGTTCTTGGAAAACATTTTCTCTTTCAACATGCGTAATAAAAAAAATTTTCTTGTGCCCTCTATCCACTAAGTACTGTGTTGCTGATCTTCCCAATAATTGATTATCATTGTCAACGATGTTTGTCGTACTAGTATACGAATACGGTTGACCAATGACAGTATGAGCAATGGCATTACTTTCTAAATATGCCAAAATTGGGTCATCCCTCTTAGTGTATAGTAAGATGAAGCCATCTACTCTTTTTTGTTTGTACATCAGTTGGACATTGTCAAGGAGTTCCTTCTCGCTTTCTCCTGATGCGATAGCTAACGTAACGTCGTATTTACTAGCCTCTTGGTTCATTGCCATAATCGCGTCCATATAAAAAGGATTGCTCTTCCGATCTCTCAGTGAAAGAAATGGCATGACCACCCCAATGGTATTTGCATATTTTTTTGCTAGGTTACGAGCCGCAACATTGGGAACATAGCCCAATTTATCCATCGCTTTACGTACTTTTTCTTTTGTTTCCTCAGATATGCTTGAATGATTCTGTAGCGTTCTGGATACAGTTGAAGGTGCTACGCCAACTTCTGAGGCTACATCCTTAATAGTTACTGCTCTTTTGGGTTCCTTATTCATGGCTATTCCCTCTTATTCATTTTATTCCATCACTTTCATAAGCAAGCATAAGGATATTCCTTTATTTTGTCAATTTTCTCCTATGATTGATAAATGAACTTCTGCCTTAAATCATTCACTTATCTTTATGCAACCGATTCCAGTAAAACCAAAATGAAAGCTTAACATTTTTTTAGCTTATTGCTAATGAAAGTAGATAAAAATACTTATCTTTGCCATTTTTATCTTGATTTAAAAAAGTATTGACAACGAAACCGTTTGCGTATATTGTTGTCTTATACATAAGACTATATAAAGGGGTAATGGACATGAAGAAGCTAACAAGACTTTTTGACATCGATCCTTGGAAACTAAAAACCGCTACATTACATCGGAAAAATTTTAGGTTGCAAGAATCTCTGACAAGCATTGGAAATGGTTATATGGGGATGAGAGGAAATTTTGAAGAAGGTTATGGAGGAGATCATCACCAAGGTACCTATTTGGCTGGTGTATGGTATCCGGATAAAACACGAGTAGGTTGGTGGAAAATTGGGTACCCAGATTATTTTGGGAAAGTAATCAACGCGCTAGATTTTCTCGCACTAAAAATTAAAATTAATCAAACTACCCTAGATTTAGCACAGCTGGAACCTATAAATTTCTACCAAGAGCTAGATATGAAAAACGGACTGCTATCACGCCACTATACAGTTGAAATTGATAGCGCAGTCATCACAATTTCATTTAAACGATTCTTAAGTTTGCAAACCAAACAATTAGCTTGGATGAAGGTGGATATAACTGTTGATGCCGGCGAAGCGACAGTTACACTTACTTCCTCTTTAGATAGTGATGTCCAAAATGAGGATAGTAATTATAATGAACATTTTTGGGAAAGCGTCTCGCTGTGCAACGAACAAAATTCTCAAAATTTCATTACAGTTCGAACCATTCCCAATGATTTTGGTATTGAACAATTTACAGTTACAGCTATGATGGATCATTCTTTATCAACCGAAACAGAAAGCACCCGATCTCATTCACCACTATCAATTTCCGAGACTTTTGCATCCCATTTGCAGAAGGGTGAGACAATCTCTTTAACAAAACGAGCGGTCATTTTGACAAGTCGAGATGTACCAGAAGGGAAACAAGTTGAACAAGCGGCACTTATTTTAAAATCATCTGATTGCCTTTCCTTTGAAGATGCTTTAGAAGGACAAACCAAAGCTTGGGATGAACGATGGAAACTTGCTGACGTTGTCATCGACGGTGATGAAGAAGCCCAACAAGGTATTCGTTTTAATTTATTTCAGCTTTTCTCAACTTACTACGGAGAGGATGAACGTTTAAACATAGGTCCAAAAGGTTTTACAGGTGAAAAATATGGTGGTGCAACTTATTGGGATACCGAGGCTTATGCCGTTCCATTATATCTAGCATTGGCAGAGCCATCCATCACAAAAAATTTACTTATGTATCGCTACAATCAACTAGAACAAGCAAAAATCAACGCTCAGCGTCAAGGCCTTGCCGGCGCACTTTATCCTATGGTGACTTTTACCGGTATTGAATGCCATAATGAGTGGGAAATAACCTTTGAAGAAATTCATCGAAATGGTGCTATGGCATACGCCATTTACAACTACACAAATTATACCGGGGATACTAGTTATTTATCAACTCACGGATTAGAAGTGCTAGCTGAAATCTCACGCTTTTGGGCATCACGAGTTCATTTTTCAAAAAGAAATAAATGCTATATGATTCATGGCGTGACTGGTCCAAACGAGTATGAAAATAACATAAACAACAATTGGTACACAAATACGTTGGCAGTTTGGGTGTTACGGTATACTATTGCTAGTTATCGATGCTATCACGCTTCAACCAAAGCACATATTTCAGAACAAGAAATCGCATATTGGCAGGATATAATCGACAACATGTACTTACCAGAAGATGAAGAATTGGGCATTTTTGTACAGCATGATACTTTTTTGGAGAAAGATTTAATGCCAGTTAGTAAACTCTCTCCAACAGAACTACCTTTGAACCAACATTGGTCATGGGATAAAATTTTACGTTCTTGCTTCATCAAACAGGCAGATGTTTTACAAGGAATTTACTTTTTCAGCGATGAGTATTCATTAGAACAAAAAAAGAAAAATTTTGAATTTTATGAACCAATGACCGTTCATGAATCATCACTTTCACCTAGCATTCATGCTATTTTAGCTACCGAATTAGGCAAAGAAGAGAAAGCGGTTGAAATGTATCGGCGGACTGCTCGTTTGGATCTCGATAACTATAACAACGATACAGAAGACGGTTTGCATATTACCTCCATGACAGGTAGCTGGTTAGCAATTGTTCAAGGTTTTGCACAAATGAAAACAAGTCGAGCAACACTTAGTTTTGCACCATTCTTACCTAAAAATTGGAATCGTTATGCATTCCACATAACCTATCGCCAACGTCTACTCTCAATTGATGTCCATGATTACATCACAATTTCTCTTTTAGAAGGTCAATCTTTACCAATCAAATTATATGGACAAGACTACTTATTAGAAGATCAACTTGTAGTTCCAATTTCCAAAAAGGATGATGATAATGTTTAGAGGTGTGTTATTTGATTTAGATGGTGTCATCACAGACACTGCTGAATATCATTTTTTAGCATGGAAAGCCTTAGCAGACGATCTTGGTATTTCTATTGATCGACAGCTCAATGAAAAATTAAAAGGCGTGAGCCGAGAAGACTCCCTTAAAACCATATTAAAATTTGGGAATAAAGAAAACAGCTTTTCGTCGGAAGAATTCGCCGCTCTTATGAAAAGAAAAAATGATTTATATGTAACTATGATTCAACATGTATCACCAACCGATGTTTACCCTGGAATACAATCCCTACTGGATGAACTGCACCATCATAAGATAAAAATAGCTTTAGCCTCGGCCAGTAAGAATGGACCTACTTTATTGAAGAAAATGGAAATCGAGCATTACTTTGATACAGTTGTTGATCCAAGCTCATTAAAAGCTGGGAAACCTGCACCTGATATTTTCATTGCTGCTGCCAATCAGTTACATATCCCAGTCAGTGAATGTATTGGGATTGAAGATTCCTTAGCAGGTATTCAAGCAATCAAAGCCAGTGGTGCATTCCCAATCGGTGTTGGCGATTCAGAAAATCTTGGCAAAGATATTACATTAGTGAAACGAACTTCATATCTATCTTTTGACTTTCTTTCACAGACATGGAAAAAAAACGCCGCAACCGCTAAAAATTAGTGATTTACATTAAGAAAACTGGACAATCATCAAAAGATGAGCATCCAGTTTCTTTACTTTTTAGGATTAACATAACGAATCACTGCAGCTTCGTATGGTAATAATTCTATTCGAGAGGTAAATACTTTTTCTTCGGTGTAATTTTTCAACAATATTGTTTTCTGATTACTGATAATCCATTTAGGTAAATCTACTTTCTGTTTCTTTTCGCTTAAGTTCACAACCACAAGAGCACCTAGCCGTTGAAACTCACGGGTATAACAAATAACATAAGGATGTTTTTTTAAGTAAAAAGTAATGGATCCCTTTGTAAACTCGACTATCTTTTTTCTAAGGGAAATTAGTTCTTGATAAAAAAGCAACAGACTCCCTTGTCGATTTTTTTCATTTTCCACATTTACCTGTCTATAATTAGGATGAACCGGTAGCCATGAAGCAACTTCTGAGAAACCCGCTTGGCAATCAGCTGACCATTGCATTGGTGTGCGGGAGTGATCTCTACTCCAATTAAGTGCGAGTTTTAACGCCTTCTTTTCCGATATCCCTTGATTTAATAATGAGTAGTAGAAATATTTGGTATCTTCTCCATCGACTTCCTCAATGGTACGAAAAGGATAATTAGCCATCCCGATTTCTTGCCCTTGATAAATAAAAGGCGTTCCTCTCATCAAAAAATAAGCTATTGCTATAGCTTTTGCTGATTCAATCGTCCCATTTCCCATTGTAGAGATGCTTCTTGGTAAATCGTGGTTCTCAATATATAATGCTTGCCATCCACCTTTTAACAGATCCATTTGCCACCGTTGCATGACCTTCTTAAACCCAATAATTGAGGTCTTCTCTTCACCTGGATTTCCAATCTTGACATTGTGTTCTAACTCAAAAATCATATCTAAAAAACCATGATTTCCTGTCCATTTTATGGCTTCATGGCTAGTCACTCCACTTGCTTCACCAACTGTCATAACTTGGTATTCACGAAAAATAGTACTGAGCTCGGCCATATAGTTTTCAATGCCGGATACATTCATAAAAGGCGCCCATGGATTACTCGTAATTTTAAAATCCCATGATTCTTTTTGAATATGACTAATTGCATCTAACCGAAATCCATCAACTCCTAGTTCCAACCACCAGCGAATCATCTGATAGATTTCTTCACGAACCTTTGGATTTGTCCAATTTAAATCTGGTTGTTCTTTAGCAAAGACATGAAAATAGGCTTGTTCGGTATGCTCATCGTAGGTCCAAGTAGATCCTCCGAAAAAACTTTGCCAGTTATTGGGCATTTTTTCTGGAGTTGCTTCCGCCCAATGGTAATACTCTCGGTAAGGATTATCTTTTGATTTTTTCGATTCTAGGAACCAAGGATGTTGATCTGATGTGTGATTAACAACTAAATCTACCAACACTTTTATCCCCATTTGATGGGCAGCATCCAAGAGCTCAATAAATTCATCCAAATTCCCAAATTCTGGGTTCAGCTTATAAAAATCCGAAATATCGTACCCGTTATCAATATTTGGTGATTGATACATGGGATTTATCCATAAAAAATCAACTCCTAACTCTTTCAAATAGGGAAGTCTCTTTCGGATTCCTTGAATATCTCCTATCCCATCATAATTTGTATCTTGAAAACTTCTTGGATATAGTTGATAACCAACTGCATTTTCCCACCATTTGCTTTCCATTGTATCCCTCTTTTCGTTTCAAAAAGTGAATGAACCGATTGAATTTATCCGTATGTAAAACAAGATACATTCAATCGGTCAAATGAGCGTCAAGCTATCTAATAATTCCTAACTATTTTCCACAGAGACAAGTACAAATCCTTTTGGTTCAATAATAAAATTCGTTTTTTCTTCATTAACTAGCTCACTTATTTCGACAGTCTGATCCAAGTTTCTTTGCACCCGTTGTGGCAAATCACCACTATTAAAATGTGCAATAAGCGTAAAATCGTCTAGGCGGCGTTTTAATGTTAACAGTCCTGTTTTTTCATCCATCGTTAGCCACTCCCATGAACCTCTCGATAGTAAATCTGCCCATTTTTTTCTGATAGCTATCATCCTAATGAAAAATGCCCTGAGCGATAAATCTTGATATTCTTCTTCCCAAATCATACATTTACGACAATCCGGATCCATTTCTCCGTCCATGCCTATTTCATCACCATAGTAAACACAAGGTATTCCAGGCTGAAGATAGGTAAACGCGATAACTTGGCGTAATAATTGTTTGTCTCCATGGGCTTCTGTCAATAACCTCGGTGTATCATGTGAATCTAGCACATTTAATTGCATTTGATTTGTTTGGTCTCTGTATAGCATTAATTGGTTGGTCATATCGGAAATCATTTTTCCCATCCCAATTTGCTTCTTTACAAAATAATGCATGATTGCATCTGTATACGCGTAGTTCATCACTGCATCAAATTCATCGCCTTGTAGCCAGCTTTGAGAAGAATGCCAGATTTCACCTAAAATATAAAGATCTGGCTTCACTTCCAAACAAGCTTTTCGGAATTTTTTCCAAAAATGATGGTCAACTTCATTAGCTACGTCTAGTCGCCAAGCATCAATATCAAACGTTTTAATCCAGTATGTTGCTATTTCTAGCAAATACGCTTGGACTTCTGGATTTGCAGTATTTAATTTAGGCATATGTGGCGTAAACGCAAAAACATCATAAGTTAGTTCTTGGGCATCTTCGAAATCACCCGTAGTTTGATAACTGGCTGGAAACTGATTAACATGGAACCAATCAGCAAATTTTGAATCTTCACCATATTTTAAAACATCCTGCCATTGTGATGAAGTATCACCCATATGGTTAAACACAGCATCAAACATCACTTTCATTCCTCGGTCATGACAAGAATCGATAAGGGTGTGTAAGGTTTCATCCGTACCAAATGCAGGATCCACTTTAAAATAATCGATTGTATCATATTTATGGTTTGAATATGCTTTAAATATTGGACATAAATAGATACCATTTATTCCTAATTCTTGTAAATAATCCAAATGATCAATAATTCCTTGCAAATCTCCACCAAAAAAGTCTTGTCGATCCGGATCTTTACTACCCCAAGCTAATGTTCCAACAGGATCATTCTCTCGATTGCCATTCGCAAAACGTTCTGGAAAGATTTGATACCATACAGTTTTTGTAACCCAATCGCGTGTTTGAACACGATCAATTTCATGAAAGTATGGAAGGCGAAAATAATTATTAGCCATCTGTAAGTATCGATCCTCGAATGGAAAAACACCATGGTCACCATAAAAAGCTTTAATTCCAACGATACTTTCCACTACAAATGCATAACTCAATCGTTTATATGGTGCTTCCTTGGCAATCCACCAATAATCATACAAATCAGTAGAAGCAATTTTCTTCATCTGTTCACATTGCCCGAACTGCTCTTCCTTATGAAATAAATAAGGATCTCCAGATACAAGTGAGACTTGCTTCATGTCTCCTTTCGCTGTTCGCAATCGTATATGCATGGTATTTTTATCATACAAATAAGCATACTCACTTTCTGGTCGATGATAAAGTGCTGCTATGTTCATTTTTTTCACTCCTTTGCATCATATCTTCTTTATTATGTCATATATACCATAAAAATTCAACCTAAAAAAACAAACGATTGCGTAGATTTTTTTTAGATAACTCTTTTATAAAAAATGGATATTTCTGTTCGTTTTCAGGAAAAATTGTCTTTTAATTCGCTATATTTCTCATTTTTTCAAAAAATATTATTGTATTATTTTTATTCCCTTCGTTTTTCCCTTGACTATTTTCGCAAACGATTGCATAATTATCATGTACAATAAAATTATTTCATGGAGGTAAAATGAAATGAAAAAAAATAGGAAAAAATGGAAAAAACTGTTATCAAGTGGTGTTGTTTTAAGCGCAGCTGCATTATTACTAGCAGCATGTGGAAATTCCTCATCGAAGGAGGAGACAAAAACTACGAAAAGCAGTGAATCGACTAAAGTAACCGGGGATATCAAATTATGGGTCGATACGGAACAAGTCGATATGTTCAAAAAAATTGTTACTGATTTTGAAAAAAAATACCCAGATGTGAAAGTTGAAGTCACTGCAGGTTCTTCTGCTGACGCAAAGACGGATGTTTCAAAAGACCCTTCTGCTGCTGGTGATGTTTTCATGATGCCCCATGATCAAGTTGGACAAATGGCTGATGCAGGTCTTTTGTATCCATTTACAGAAACAAAATTTGCTAAAACCGTCAAAAAAGAAAATGTTGCTTCAGCTATTGAAGGAGCTACTTGGAAAAAGGAACTATACGGCTTCCCTTATGGGGTAGAATCACAAGTATTGTATTACAATAAATCAAAACTTTCTGCCGACGATGTGAAAACTTGGAAGGATTTGACTTCAAAAGGAAAATTAGGAACCAACTTTGGTGATGCGAGTGCCAACTATATTTTCGGCCCATTGTTTATGAGTAATGGTGATTTACTTTATGGGGAAAACGGAGAAGATGTAAAGGGAACCAACTTTAATAACGAAAAAGGTGTAGAGGTACTGAAATGGATTGCTTCACAAAAAAGCAATAGTGGTGTAATTCAATCTTCAACCGAAGCACTTGCTAATTTAACTTCAGGTACAACAGATGCTTTCTTATCCGGCCCTTGGTCAAAAAATGATGTGAAGAAAGCATTAGGTGATAATATGGCCGTTGCTGCTTATCCAACCGTTGATTTTGGTAGTGGTGAAACACCTATGAAGGCCTTTTTAGGGGTAAAACTATTTGCGGTAAATCAACAAACAAAATCACCGCTAGCAGCCTTAACACTAGCAAGCTATTTATCTAATGAATCTTCTCAATTAAAAGAATTTGAAGAAATTGGAACAGTTCCATCCAATAAATCACTTCAAGAAAATGAAAAAGTTACCTCAGACGAAGTTGCGAAAGCTGTGATGCAAATGTCTGATACGGATCATTCAGTTGTTATGCCAAAATTACCAGAAATGACTTCTTTCTGGCCAGCAATGGATGCATTGATAAATGATACCTATAAAGGAAACATCAAAGAAAATCAATATCAAGACAAATTGGACAAGTTAGTTTCTGATATGTCGAAAACGACTGAATAATTTTTAAGTTTTCTAACAATCAGACGGACTTCGAAGCATATCTTTCGAAGTCCGTTTACTATTCTTTTATACATATGAAGTAGAAAGCGAGTTGATGGGCAATGTTCCACAAAAAACATTATGAAGAGCACATTACCTTTCGAGAGTTATTTAAATCTGGTAACTTACCAATCAAGTTATCCTTTTTAATAATGGGTACTGCTAATTTGGCAAATCGACAATTTTTAAAAGGAATTATTTTTTTAGGAGCACAAATTGGCTTTCTTTATTGGTTAATTAGAAACGGCTTACACGCTCTTTCCATGTTAGCAACTTTAGGTACCAAAAAACAAGGGTTAGTTTTCGATGAATCACTTGGAATACGCGTTCTTCAAGAAGGCGATAATTCGATGCTTCTATTATTATTTGGCATTGCTGCTATCTTGGTTTGCCTAATGATACTCATTTTATACATCGTGAATCTCAAAAGTGCTCGCAATCTATATGAGTTAAAAAGGGATAACAAAGCCATTCCAACAACAATGGAAGATTTAAAGTCACTGCTAGATGAACGTTTCCATGCAACTTTGATGACAATACCATTGATAGGAGTTTTATTCTTCACTATTTTACCTTTGCTGTATATGATCTCAATAGCCTTTACCAATTATGACCACAAGCATTTGCCTCCTAAAAATTTATTCAGTTGGGTGGGATTAAAAAATTTTGGCAATGTTATTTCTGGTGATATGGCTAGTACTTTTTTCCCTGTCCTAGCGTGGACATTGATTTGGGCTGTTGTAGCGACTGTCACTTGTTTCTTTTTTGGTATAATTTTAGCTCTTTTGATTAACACAAAGGGCTTGAAATTCAAAAAAGTTTGGCGGACAATTTTTATCTTAACCATGGCCGTTCCTCAATTTATTTCATTATTAATTGTTCGAAACTTATTAAATGGAGCAGGTCCAATAAACTCTACCTTACTGAGATGGGGCTGGATTCATTCGGCAATTCCTTTTTTAACCGATCCAACTTTAGCTAAGATTAGTATCATTTTTGTCAACATGTGGATAGGTATTCCAGCCACTATGTTAGTATCAACAAGTATCATTCAAAATCTACCAGAAGATCAAATTGAAGCTGCACGGATAGATGGTGCAAACAAATGGCAAGTCTTCCGAAATATTACATTTCCACAAATTTTATTCATTATGACTCCTTCATTGATCCAACAATTTATCGGGAATATAAATAACTTTAATGTTATTTATTTGTTAACTGGTGGAGGCCCATCCAACTCAAACTATTATGGTGCGGGATCAACAGATTTACTAGTCACTTGGCTATACAATTTGACTGTAAATACAATGGATTATAATCTTGCCTCCGTTATCGGTATTTTAATTTTTGTTCTTTCTGCCGTATTTAGTTTACTAGCCTACACTCGTACAAATTCATTTAAGGAGGCCTGAAAATAATGAAAAAAGCAAAAAGTTATCATAAACAACAAAAAATTACTCTAGCCTTTGTTTATACTGTCTTAGCAATAATGGCAATTGTTTGGCTTTTTCCGATTATTTGGATTGTTTTAACAAGTTTTCGTTCAGAGGGTGGGGCTTTTGTTCCCTACATCATTCCAAAAGAATTTACTTTAGACAATTATAAAACCTTGCTACAAAATACAACTGGCAATTTTCCTTTTGTCCGTTGGTTTTTAAATACACTCTTTGTCTCGGTTGTCAGTTGTATTTTATCTACTTTTATTACCATCGCCATGGCGTATGCACTCTCAAGACTGCGTTTCAAATTAAGAAAGCCTTTTCTAAAAGTGGCTTTAGTACTAAATATGTTTCCTGGATTTATGAGTATGATTGCAATTTATTACATTTTAAAAGCTATCAATTTAACAGGAAGTTTATTTGCACTAATTCTCGTTTATTCTTCAGGAGCGGCTTTAGGATTTTATATTGCCAAAGGATTCTTTGATACCATTCCGATAGCATTAGATGAATCAGCAATGATTGATGGCGCAAATAAATGGCAAATATTTACTAAAATTACCCTTCCCCTTTCTAAACCAATTATTGTTTTTACTTCGTTAGGAGCATTTATGGGACCCTGGATGGACTTCATTTTTGCTAAAATAATTATGGGAGATAATGTCAAAAACTATACGATTGCCATTGGTTTATTTACAATGATGACAAAATCAACAGCGAATTCATTGTTTATGGCTTTCACAGCCGGTTGTGTCCTTATTGCAATTCCTATTACCTTACTCTTTATTTATCTTCAACGTTTCTATGTTGAAGGAATCACATCTGGATCAGTTAAAGGCTAACGAAAGTGACTGACCATCCCTTTAATAAATAAAATACATGGCCCAAGATTTGTTATCATCTTGGGTCATGTATTATTTTTCTTTAAGCCTCAGCCCATTCTTTGCAAACCAATAGGCATTTCGATACAATAAACGTATGTTTAACAATAAAGGAGATTAACCCTACATGCTAACATTAAAACAGTTAAAAAAATATTATACTGTAGGTGGGACGGTAACCAAAGCACTGGATGGTGTGAGTGTTTCTTTCCGCAAGCAAGAATTTGTCGCAATCCTTGGACCCAGCGGCTCAGGAAAAACAACTTTATTAAATGTAATCGGTGGCTTAGATCAATACGATGAAGGAGATTTAATCATCAATGGGCAATCAACCAAACATTTTAAACCGAATGACTGGGATGCGTATCGTAACAACTCGATTGGTTTTGTCTTTCAAAGCTACAACTTAATTGGACATCAAGGGATTTTGGACAATGTCGAATTAGGAATGACATTAAGCGGTTTATCGAAAGAACAACGTCGGAAACAAGCAACAGAAGCGTTAGAACGCGTTGGTCTGAAAGAACATATGAACAAACGACCCAATCAACTTTCTGGAGGACAGATGCAGCGCGTAGCCATTGCACGAGCACTAGCCAACAATCCTGAAATTCTGTTGTGTGATGAACCAACAGGGGCCCTCGATTCTGAAACAAGCATCCAAATTATGGAGCTGATTAAAGAAGTTTCAAAGGAAAAATTGGTGATTATGGTAACCCATAATCCTGAGCTAGCCCATCAATATGCTGATCGTATCATTGAATTTTCTGATGGCCAAATCGTAACCGATTCGAACCCTTATAAAGAAGATCAAGTAGATGATACCTTCCATCTTACACATACAAAAATGTCCTTTTTTACCGCTTTACGCCTTTCCTTTAATAACATTCGAACCAAAAAGGGACGAACATTTTTAACCTCATTTGCTTCAAGTATTGGGATCATTGGGATTGCGATTGTTTTGTCTTTGTCCAATGGATTCCAGAAACAAATTGATCAGACGCAAGCCGAAACATTGGCCAAATTTCCAGTGACCATTTCACAATTAACAACAGATAGTCGAGAATTGGCAAAAGATTCAAACAAAAAAAAGACAAGTAATAGCAATCAAACGGGCGTTATTGCACAGACAAGTTCACAAGATCTTGCCACACATACGAATAAGCTCGACGCAAACTACCTTGCTTACGTTCAGAAAATCAACCCTGAATGGAGCAATAATATAGGCTACAGTCGAATCACCAATCTCAATTTATTACGCGAAATCAATGGAACAATCAAGCCGGTCCAACTCTCCAATCAAAAAGCAGACCAACAGGCTACCAACTCTTTCGCCAGCTCAACAGGTGTCGGAATATCCGTTTTTCCAGATCAACTTGATGCTTCAAAAGGAAATTTTCTAAAGGAAAACTATGAAATAGTCGATGGAAATTATCCAACTAAAGCAACGGATATTGTCCTAATTATGGATGAAGATGGGACCACAAATATTAATGCCCTCACAAATCTAGGCTTTGATGTAAAAAATGGTGCGACGGTGCCTTATGACGAAATCGTTGGCACGACAATGAAATTGATTGCCAATGATCAATATTACCAAAAATTACCAACTGGAAATTTTCTACCAAACCAAGATTTACAATCTGTATACGATCAACAACAGAACAAATCCGTGACAATTGTGGGGATTTTAAAAGCAAAAAGCTCTTCTACCATGGATTTATTGGCACCCGGGATTGCGTATAGCGATAATTTGACTCAAGAAGTCATTAAAGCTAATAAAAACTCGGCTATCGTTCAGGCACAAGAAAATCAAATGAACAATGTACTAACTGGTGAAGCCTTGACAAATGAAACCAAAGATACAACTTTGACCTATTTGGGAGCGAATGCGACGCCAAGCAGTATTTATATCTATCCAAACAACTTCAAATCAAAGGAAAAAGTGCTTACCTATTTAGATGACTATAATAAAGGAAAGAGCAAGGCTGACAAAATTTTATATACTGACTTAGCTGGCACAATGACCCAGTTGACGGGCGGTTTAATGGATGCTATCACTTATGTCCTAATTGCTTTTGCTGGTATATCACTTATTACAAGTATGATTATGATTGGTATCTTAACCTATACCTCTGTCTTGGAGCGAACCAAAGAAATCGGTGTGTTAAAAGCCTTAGGTGCACGCAAGAAAGACATCACACGCGTATTCGACGCAGAAACAGCTATCCTAGGTGTTAGTTCAGGTGTACTGGGTGTTGTCATTGCTTATGCAGCTACATTCCCGATTAATCACCTATTAGAAAACCTGACGGACTTAAAAAACGTGGCACAATTAGACCCGGTGCACGCCGGAGTATTAATTATTATTAGCACGATTTTGACGATGCTCGGAGGTCATATCCCTGCTCGTATGGCTGCCAAGAAAGATGCAGCTATCGCGTTAAGAGCAGAATAACCCTTTCATCAAAAAAAGAAATCAACGAACACTTCAGAGGCTGTCCGTTGATTTCTTTTTGATTTTTTTTGCTATAACTTCAGCACATTCCTGCGCTTGGCCCTTTGTCAATTGATTATTGCTATGAAATACAAAGCAAGATTGATCCTGTTTCATCCTCTTTACCGCATTTCAAAAAAGAGCCGTCAATAATTATTCTGTCTTTAAGTCGTACACAAACAAACCGCTAAGTAATTTGGGTTCAAACCAAGTAGATTTGGGTGGCATAATTTGATTGGCATCTGCCACGTTTAATAAATCTGCCATTTGCGTGGGATAGAGTTCAAAGGCAAGTTGCCACGCTCCTGAATCCACACGTTTCACGAGTTCTTCCGCACCTCGAATGCCCCCTACGAAATCGATGCGTTTATCCGTCCGAACATCGGTAATCCCAAAAATTGGTGCAATCACGTACTCCTGTAATAAGGAAACATCTAGTCCCGCGACAGGATCATCCGACTGAATACTTTCCTTGACAGTCAAGCGATACCATTGGTTTTCATGGTAGCAATTGATTTGACCTTTCTGTTGCGGTTTTTGATACTCAATCTTTTCAACTGTAAAGGCTGGCGCCAATTGTTCCATGAAGTTTTCAGGGATGGGAACATTTATGACGCGGTTGTATTCATAAATTGCTAATTCTTCATCCGGAAAGAGAATAGCCAAAAACTGTTCACTTTCTGGCGTTGCTGTACCATTTGCTCGTTTTTCTAAGCCAATCTTCACCGCTGATTCCGTTCGGTGGTGTCCATCCGCAATATACAAAGCTGGCACCTTTTCAAATGCTGATTGCAAGGTCTGGATGACTGTTGGATCATCTATTTGCCACACCCGATGGCGAACATCGTATATGTGAGTAAAATCATACAAGGTCGCATGCGTGTGTTTCCAATGCTCAATGAGCTGTTTAATGGAATCTTGTTGGCGATAACTCAAAAAAATCGGACTTGTATCCGCATCGCAGGCGCGGATATGATTCATGCGATCCTGTTCTTTTTCTGGCCGCGTGAATTCATGCTTTTTGATTTTTCCATCTAAGTATTCTTGAATGGCGGTTGTTGCTACGATACCTGTTTGACTGCGACCGTTCATGGTTAATTCATAAAGGTAGTACGTGGCTTCTTTGTCCTCTACCAACCAACCGGCTTGTAAAAATCGTTTCAAATTTTCCGCCGCTTTAACATATACCTTTGGATCATAAACAGAATCAAGATTGGGCAAATCAATTTCCGCACGATCAATCCGAAAATAACTATAGGGATTGTCTTTTGCAAAAGCTGCCGCTTCCTGAGTATCAACCACATCATATGGTAAAACCGCCATTTTCGCTGCGAAATCGGGTTTCGGATGAATCACTCGAAATGGATGAACGCTGACCATTAATACGTCACCTCCGGATTTTGGATGACTCGAACACGTACAATGGCCTCTGTTTGTTTCAATTGGTCTGCTACGGCTTGCAATTTGTCTGCATCCTGCTCCGCTACATCCACTAGCGTATAGGCAAAATCATCGCGACCACGGTTAACCATGTTATCGATATTAATTCCAAATTCTGCAATCGTAGAAGAAATGGTTCCAAGCATATTTGGCACGTTTCGATGAATAACGGTCAATCTATTTGGTGAACGAAAAGACATCTCAACCGTCGGAAAATTCACGGAATATTTGATAATGCCTGTTTCTAAATAGCGTTTAAGCGTGCGTGCAGCCATCTTGGCACAATTTATTTCTGCTTCTTCAGTCGAGGCACCTAGATGTGGCAATACCAAAATATCTGGATGGTGCAACAGTTCCTCTTGCGCAAAGTCGGTCGTAAAGCCCGCTATTTCTTTCTTCTCGACGGCTTGGATGACTGCATTCGTATCGACAATCTCTCCTCGCGCAAAGTTAAAGAGACGTGCAGTTGGTTTCATCAGCGCCAGTTCTTTCGTGCTAATTAAGTTTCTGGTAGAATCTAACAACGGCACATGAATCGTAATAAAATCACACGTTGTCAAAACTTCTGCCATTTCTTGAGCACGTTTCACCCGCCGAGAAATGCTCCATGCGGTATCTACAGAAACGTATGGATCGTAACCGATAACCTCCATGCCAAGACGATATGCGTCATTGGCCACCATTGCCCCGATTGAGCCTAACCCAATCACCCCTAATTTCTTACCAATTAATTCATGCCCTGCAAATTGTTTTTTATTAGCTTCAACTTTTTCTTCCAAGTCTTGACCATCTTGTTCTTGTAACCAAGTCACACTTTGAAGAATCGGTCTAACATTTAATAGTAAACTTGCCAAAACCAATTCCTTCACTGCATTGGCATTTGCGCCCGGCGTATTGAAGACAACAATGCCCTTTTCTGTACATTCATTCACAGGAATATTATTGGTTCCAGCACCGGCACGGGCTACTGCCAACACACTTGGCGGAAAGGCATAATCATGCAACTTTTGGCTTCGTAAAATAATGCCCTCTGGTTGTTCTCGTTCATTGATAGCATACCGTTCTTTTTCAAACCGCTCCATTCCTTCCGGTGCAATTGCATTAAATGTTTTAATTTGAAACATTTAGTTTTCCCCCTGTTCTTTTTCAAATGCTTCCATGAACGCAACGAGTGCTTGGACTCCTTCTAGCGGAAAAGCATTATAGATGCTAGCACGCATGCCGCCTACAGAACGATGGCCTTTAATGTTTTCAAAGCCAGCAGCAGTTGCTTGTTTGATAAAGGCTTTGTCCAACTCTGCATTCCCAGTGACAAAAGGAATATTAGTTAATGATCGATTTTCTTTAGCTACTGGACTTGAAAAAAGTGAAGATTGTTCAATGGCTTCATATAGTAATGCAGCTTTTTGTTGATTTCGTTTGACAATTTCTGGTACACCGCCCAACTCTTTTACCCATTCAAGTACTAACTTAGCAACATAGATAGCGAAGGTTGGAGGGGTATTGTACATAGATTGGTTTTCGGCTTGTACACGATAATCAAGCATGGCTGAAAAAACATCTTCCTTATTCAGAAAATCATCTCGAATAATCACCACGGTTAAGCCGGACGGTCCTAGATTTTTTTGGGCACCGGCATAAATCATCGCAAAATCTTCTACCCGATAGTCATTACTTAAAAAGTTCGAAGACATATCTGCCACCAAGGGAAGTGATCCTGTTTGCGGAATTTGATGGTAGGTGACTCCGCCAATTGTTTCATTGGTCGTAATGTGCAGGTAGGCTGCCACTGCATCTAATTGTGCAACATCAATGGTCGGCACGGTCGTATATTGGGTGTCTTCACTAGATGCCACCACTTCTACTTCTACATTAGGAACTTTTTTTGCCGCAGCGATTGCTTTTTTTGCCCATGAACCAGTGTTGACATAGAGGGCTTTTTTTCCTTGTGCAACATTCAGTGGCAACATGGAAAATTGGAGACTTGCTCCGCCTTGCATGAAAAGCACACGATAATTTTCAGGAATTTTCATTAATTCTCGTAACAATTGTTCACATTCTTCAATAACCGCTAAGAATAAGGAGGACCGATGACTCAGCTCCAAAATGGACATGCCACTTCCTTGGTAATCCACTAAGGAAGATTGTGCTTGCTCCAAAACTTTTTTTGGTAAAACGGCAGGACCAGCTGAAAAATTATAAACTGTCATATCATGATTCGCTCCTTTTCTTATATGTGAAAATCATTATAACAAATTAAAATAAAATTAGAAACCTTTCATTTAATAAAAAAAGAAGTTTTCCGAAGAAAACTTCTTTTTTTTATTTTTCTGTCGAACAAGCAACTTTTTGTGCCAATGCCAAGCAACCCATTGTACCAGCGTTATCTTCAAGTGCCGGCGTCACAATATACGTTGCTAGAGGGGGAGTTTGAACATAGCCTTGCATTAGTTTCGTAAAGGCTTTTCGGACTTTTTCAAGCATATGTGTTTGCTTCATGACCCCTCCGCCTAGAATGATTACGTCTGGCGAAAGCATTAATGTCGTATTATACACGCATTGCGCAATGTACTCTGCTTCAATCAACCAAAAAGGATCTGTTTCTGGAACATCCGCTCCTTTTTTGCCAAGTCGCTTCTCAATTGCTGGTCCAGCAGCCATGCCCTCTAGACAATTCCCGTGAAAAGGACAATTGCCCTTGTAGGAATCATCCACGTGAGGAACAACGAGCATATGCCCCATTTCAGGATGACTAAAGCCTTCCACAAATCGTCCTTTTTGAATGGCACCTCCACCAACACCCGTTCCTATCGTGTAATACACTACACTATCTACATCCTGTCCATGACCAAAACGATATTCTCCGTAAGCAGCCGCATTCACATCGGTTGTCCAAGCAATCGGCACGGAAAATTCTCTTTTCATCATCCCGACAAAATCAAAATTTTGCCACGCTACCTTTGGAGTCGAAGTGATAAAACCATAGGTCGGTGAATCCTCGTGAATATCAATTGGTCCAAATGAGCCAATTCCGATTCCGGCCATTTGCTCTTCATATGGTTTAAAAAAAGCAACGACATCCTTCATTGTTTGTTCTGGATTTGTCGTTGGAAAACTTTCACGATGAAGAATTTCTAACGTTTCATCCCCAACTGCACAGACAAATTTTGTTCCACCAGCTTCGATTGATCCATATAACATGCATTGTCCTTCTTTCTACATCATCACGTATTTTTACTGATTAGTTGCTTTTGTTAAGGCTAGTATACCATCAGAATGAGTGACTGTTCCATGAGAAATAACAGTAACCTCAGAATAAGCAGGTGTATTCGTAATAATCTGCATGACGGTTGTATCGTAGCCAGCTTCAGCTATTTTTTTGCGGTCAAACGTACCTAAAATATCACCTTGCTTGACGATTTCTCCTTGCTTGCGATTCGAAGAAAAATGAGCCCCTTCAAGATTTACTGTATCAATCCCAATATGCAACAATACCTCCGCGCCATCATCAGATTGAATCCCAAATGCGTGTTTTGTCTCATAGACAACAGACAACACCCCACTAACTGGTGCATAAATCGTGTCATCAGCTGGAATGATACCAATTCCTTTTCCCATTAATTCAGAAGAGAAAACGGGATCAGATACATCTTTTAGATTAACGACCTCACCAGAAACAGCCGCTTGAATCACTTCATCCGCTGCATTTGCCTTCTCTGGAGCAGAATTAATTGCAACTGCTACATCATCTGTTGCTTCTACTAAAGGTTCATTCATTTTTTTACGACCATAGACATAAGTTAAGCCAAATGCTACAACAAAACTAATCACTGCAGAAATGGCGAATCCTTTGTATCCACCGCTCGCAATTGAAATAAAGCCAATGACACCTGCTGAACCTAACGCAGCTGCTAAAACATGGAAAAAACCAATAAATGCACTAGCAATTCCTGAAGCAATCATTGCACAGAAAAATGGAAATTTCAGTTTTAAGTTAATCCCAAAGATAGCTGGCTCCGTAATTCCAAGTAAGGCAGAAACACTAGCCGTGGATGCTAAAGCCTTTTGTTTTTCATTCTTGGTTAACAAGAATACTGCAAAGGCAGCTGCACCTTGAGCGATATTTGCCATCGAAGCAACTGGGAAAATGAAGGTTCCTCCTGTTTTGGCGATATCAGCAATCAAGGTTGTTTCAATTGCTGGAAAACTTTGATGCAATCCAGTTATCACAATTGGCGAATAAAACAGACCAAGTACCGCTAATCCCAGTGGTCCAGCTGTATTGTACAACCAAACCAAGCCAGTTGTTAAACCGTCACCGACTCCTCGCATGATTGGTCCAACCACGATAAATGTTAAAAACCCGGTCACAATAATAGCTAGCATAGGCGTAAATGTAAAATCAAGGACCGTTGGAATTTTTTTATGAAGAAATTTTTCGATGGTTGCTAAAATATATGCCACTGCAAGAACTGGCAAAACTGATCCTTGATAGCCAGCTTGGGCAACATTTAGACCAAATACATGCCAATATGGCATCGTACCTTCAGCAATTGTGTTGGCAACATTATACCCATTGACCAATGATGGCATTACCATGGCCATTGCCATCGCTGCACCAAGATACGCATTGCCACCAAAACGTTTGGTTGCTGAGAAGCCCACCAAAATTGGCAAGAAGGCAAACGGTGCAGAAGCTAACAAATTAATAATCGATGCAACGTCAGTTATTGCGGGATACATTTGGACTAACGATTGCGGACCAAACAGTTTTTCAGCTGTTAAAACATTGTTGATGGCCATTAACAAACCACCAGCTACTAACGCTGGCATCAAAGGAACAAAAATATCTGACAGCACTTTCACAAAATTCATTAACGGATTTTGTTTTTTTCCTTGTTGAACGACGGCCTTTAAATCTTCCGTTGAGGCTTCTTTGACTCCCACCAATGTGACAAGTTCATGATAGACTTTATCAACATCTCCCGGACCAATAATAATTTGGTATTGCCCATTTGTTTCAAACGTTCCTTTTACATCTGCATTTTCATCCAAGGCTTGTTGATTCACTTTACTGGAATCTTTCAATACGAGACGTAATCTTGTCGCACAATGCGCAGCCGCGATAAAATTTTCTTTTCCAACTGCTTCAGCTACTTGCCGAGCCACTTCTTTATGATTCATTTGAACTCCTCCTTTGAAAACGTTTTTTCATCATTATCATACCTGATTTTTCAAAAATGTCAAACGTTTATCAAAAATATTTTTTATTTTCTTTTAAAAAAGGTAAAATCCTTTATTATAAATAAATTTATTAAATGAATATTTGTGTTACGTTTGACATTTCACTCATTTAAAGCTATTCTAATAACAAAAGAATGCGGTTTCTATTTTTAGGAGGAAAGTATGAAGAAAACGATTGAATGGACAGATGAATTGCGCTATCAAGCTTATGCCAAGTGGCCCGCAGACTATCTACCTAACTTAAAAAAACAACAGCAGAATTCTCATTGGCGATTGCACTACCATATCCAACCAGAAACTGGGTTATTAAACGACCCAAATGGCTTTTCTTACTTTGATGGAAAGTGGCATCTGTTTTATCAAGCTTATCCGTATGGACCTGTTCACGGATTAAAATCATGGTATCATCTGTCTTCGACAAATTTAGTTGATTGGCAACGGGATCAATTACGTCTTCTTCCTGATACAAGCTATGATAGTCATGGGGTTTACTCCGGATCTGCCATCCCCGTGGGTGACCACCTTTTCTTAGCCTTTACTGGCAATGTTCGAGACCAACAGTGGGCGCGTCATGCTTATCAGTTGGGGGCTTGGATGGACAAGGATTTCCACGTAACAAAACAAGCCACCCCTCTTATTGCAAATCCACCAGAAGGATATACGCAACATTTTCGCGATCCCCAACTTTTTCGTTATCAGGATCAGTATTACCTATTGATTGGGGCTCAAACAGAAAATGAAGAAGGGAAAATCCTTTTGTATAAAGGTGATACACTGAATCATTGGGAGCTTGTGCATGAAGTGCTGTTTTCAAACGAACAAATGGGCTACATGATTGAATGTCCAAATTTAGTTTTTCTTGAGGACAAACCTGTACTCATTTTTTGTCCCCAAGGCCTAGCAAAGTCGACAGTGGCCTATCAAAATATTTATCCTAATCTGTATATCACTGCAGACCACTTTGATGCAGAAACAGCAACGCTTCTCCACCCATCTTCCCTTCAAAATCTAGACGACGGTTTTGATCTTTATGCTATCCAAGCATTTCAAGCACCAGATGGACGCGTTTTAAGCATTGGCTGGGTGGGATTGCCTGATGTAAGCTACCCTTCTGATAAGGAAGGATGGGCACATTGTCTCTCTTTGGTACGTGAACTCCATCTAATCGATGGGCAGTTGTATCAAAAACCTGTTACTGAATTGGCCCTACTTCGCCAAGCTCCTTTAGCCAGTCATGAACGAAAGGGCGAGGTACTTTTTCAACCTGATACAAATAGCTACGAATTAGAGATGACGATTCCTACTGATAAACAAAGTGTCTTAACTTTATTTTCATCTGCCAATCAAAACAAAGGATTTGATCTTCATTGTGATGCAAAAAATGGTATGATTATTCTAGATCGAGGTCGAATGGCCAAAGAAGTAAATCCTGAATTCGGAACAAAAAGAAGCGTCCAAGTATCCCCTCACCTTCCGATACATCTGCGCATATTTGTCGATAGTTCCGTTTGCGAAATCTTTATCAATGATGGGCAAAAAGTATTGACCAGTCGTGTTTTTCCAGATAAAACAGACACGACTATTTTGTTGAAAGGTGCACAGGCTGAAAACATTACTTTATGGCCACTACGTTCGATTCATTTAGATGACTAAAGGAGCCTGATTATGAAACTAACTGATGTTGCCGAACGTGCGGGTGTCTCACCAACCACGGTTTCCCGCGTGATTAACAATTATGGATCACTCAGTCAAAAAACAATCGATAAAGTCCATGCCGCCATGAAAGAATTAAACTATCAACCCAATGCCGCTGCACGTTCATTGCAGGGGAAGAACACGCAATTGATTGGGTTGCTGTTTCCATCTGTGGCTCATCCTTTTTTTGGAGAATTAGTGGATCTCCTTGAAACCAAATTATTCGCACGTGGCTACAAGACATTGCTCTGTGATTGTGCCAGTAACAGCGAAAAAGAACGGAGCTATTTAAAAATGCTTGCGGCCAATAAAGTGGATGGGATTATCGCTGGAGCTCATAATCTTGGAATCCAAGAATACGAACAAATTCATTTACCCATTCTATCCTTTGACCGTCAATTAGCCACCTCCATTCCGATTGTGGGTAGCGATAACTTTCAAGGCGGCTACATGGCAACCGAGGCCTTGTATCAAAAAGGAGCCAAAGAAATTGCCATTATTACTGGTAGTCTGGCATCGAATTCCCCTACGAACAATCGGTTACAAGGCTATTGTGCTTTTTTGCAAGAACACCAATTAACGGAACACATTTTTTCGTTCGCTTCATTTGAGCATTCCTATGTGCTGAAAAAAAGAAAGATTCAACAAATTTTGAAAGATCGTTCATTTGATGGACTGTTTTGTACAGATGACTTGACGGCTATCCTTGTATGGAATAGTTGCCAAGAATTAGGCATCTCTTTGCCTGACGAACTAAAATTAATTGGTTATGATGGAACGGAATTTGTCCAAAATTTTTTCCCTCAGTTAGCGACTATCAAACAACCTTTGGATGAGATTAGTGATTTACTCATCGACTTATTACTGTGCCGTATTGACTCACCAGAAAAAGAACTTGATGCAACTTATGAACTTCCTGGAACAATCATAAATGGGCAAAGCATGTAAAAATGCCAAAAAAAAGCCAAACAAATGAGAATTTACAGCAACCTATGTTAGCTAACATAGGCTGTCTCTGCCAGTTTCATTGGCAGAGAACCTTCTCATTCGTTTGGGCTTTTTTCTTTTTAGATCATTTTTACCGTTTTCCTACTTAGCTATTATTCCGTTCAGCCGCCTTTACACAGTCAATCGCTACAACCAACGAAACAATGGTTTGCTCAAACGCTTCATCCATCATTTTGATGGCATACGTATCTCCCCAGCTGACCCATTTCTTTTCAATGGTTGCTATCGTTTTTTGATCCTTAGTAACCTGAAAATTCATATCCCACCAATCACCAGTAACGTGAAGGTCTTTCATTGAGATTGTATATTTGGGTTTAATAAAGGTTAGTTCTTTTTTTATTTCAATTGTTTGACGATCCGCCAATTCGACGTAAAATGTTGGCAAGAACGAAAAAACCTTTTTCTGAATACGAGCAACCGATTGTCCGTCGGTTGTTGTGATGCGAAATTCTTTTGGGATTTTCAAGAAACTCCCCTCAATTGCATATAGCGGACGTTGGTATTCATCTGTGACCGAGAATTTTTCCCCAATCGAAAAGACCTTCTGTTTCATGTAAAGAGTTTTCACCCATCACTCCTCCGATCACTTTGGACATCTCCAGTGTTAATAACTGGTTGCGTTCCCTTGTCTGTGATAATCGAGACAAGCAAATTATTAATCAATTGTACTTTGCGATCATCCGTAAATGTAATGTCTTGGCCATCTTGAATTTGTTGTAATGCCATCTGAGTCATGGTAACAGCTCCTTCAACAATGGTTTGACGTGCAGATAATATGGCGCGCGCTTGTTGTCTTTGTAGCATCGCACTCGCAATTTCAGTCGCATAGGCCAAATGGTTTAACCTTGTTTCAATAACTTCGACTCCCGCAACCTGCAATCTTTCCTGTAACTCCTCTGCCAGCTTTTCCGATACTTCATTGGTATTGCCTCGCAAAGTTAAATCATCTTCATTAAATGTATCATACGGATATTGAGAAGCGATATGCCGAATCGCCGTTTCACTTTGGATTTCCACGAATTCCTGATAATAGTCAACATCGAACAACGCCTTGGCTGTATCAACTACTTTAAAAACGACCACCGCAGAAATCTCAATTGGGTTACCATCTAAATCGTTGACTTTCAGTGTCGTACTGTTAAAATTTCGTACCTTTAATGAAACATTCATTTTTTGAGTAAGTGGTGTCGTAATAAATAACCCATTTGACTTGATTGTCCCTAAATATTGGCCAAAAAAGAGAATAGCTTTTGCTTGGTTTGGACTGACAATCGTCAATGAACTCAAAAATAGCAATGCCACCATCGTCACAAGAATACTCAAAACCACTTGCCAGAAACTTTCATTCACAATCCCCAAATAAAATAAATAACAATCTCCTATTATAATGATAAAAAGCGCTAGCAAGCCGATATACCCATTGATATGAAATGTCTTTTTTTCTTCCATATTCTCATCTCCTTTCAATTAATTATCGCACAAATTGATTAAAATGACACTTTCAAAAAAAAAAGGAATTGTACCTTAAGCGATACAACAGGTTAAACCATCCAGATGATAAAAATGAAGATTCATCAATCTTAGTCGGATAATCCACTTGTTAACACTTAAGCTCCAATTCCTTTACTAATCTTTTGTTTTTTTTTAAGCCATTACACTTGGCGCAATGGCTGCTAAACGAGTAGCTCGCTCTTCAGCTGAAAGATGGTGTTTGATTACGTAACGATTGTTCCCACTGGCTGCACAGTCGTAGCAACAAGCCCCTAAATGGTTGTGCTCATTTTCTTCGGAACACAAAATTTGCCGATTGCATTCTGGATTGGCACAATTAATGTATCGCTCACAAGGCGTTCCATCAAACCAGTCTTTCCCAATAACTTTTTTGTCAACATGATTGATTTCAACACTGATACGATCATCAAATACGTACATTTTTCCGTCCCATAATTCGCCCTGAACTTCCGGGTCCTTGCCGTACATCGCAATGCCTCCATGTAATTGGGAAACATCTTCAAAGCCTTCTTTTAATAACCAACCAGAAAACTTTTCACAGCGAATACCACCTGTACAATATGTAACCACTTTTTTGTCCATAAATTTTTCTTTATTGTCTTGAATCCACTGTGGCAACTCTCTGAAGTTGCGAATATCCGGACGAATCGCTCCACGAAAATGTCCCAAATCATATTCATAATCATTGCGCGCATCAATGACTACTGTCTCTTCATCAAGCAAAGCTTCCTTGAATTCCTTTGGCTCTAAATACTTGCCGGTAATTTGATGCGGATCAACGTCCTCCGCTAAGTGCAAGGCCACCAATTCTTGTCGTGGTCGCACAAACATTTTACGGAAAGCATGTCCTTCCGCTTCATCAATTTTAAACATTGTATCCGCAAAACGATCGTCAGCTAACATATGTGCCATGTAGGCATCTGTTTCTGCTACTGTCCCGGAAACAGTCCCATTAATTCCTTCTTTTGCTACTAAAATACGTCCTTTCAAACCCAAGGATTTACAAAAAGCTAAATGCTCTTTTGCAAAACTTTCAGGATCTTCAATTTGCGTATAATTGTAGTATAGTAAAACACGATAGTCCATATATTGTGTCTCCTCCTTAAATTCATACGCAAGAATTATAAAAAAAACTCGAAAAAAAAACGAGTTTTTTGCTTGCTCACTTATGCTCATATTCTCTGGAACTCATAAAAGAAGTTGTTCCTTAAAAAAAGCGGCTACTAAATCCATTGTAGGCCCTTTGACAAGATGTTTTTCACGTTCTTTCACAAAGGTTACCTGTTCTTCTGGATGCTGCTTTACAAATTGTTCCACATGGCTGATGGGGATTTTTTCATCCGCTGTTCCATGCCAAAAGAATAACGGGCGCTTTCCTAATTTCTGCGGATGCTGTGCCAAATCATAAAGATTGGTCCAGCTCAACAACGCTTGGTAATCCTGCGGCAAAAACAAGTGGAACATACGTGCATGTCCTTGCAAACGATCTTTGTATGCTTGTAAATCGGGCGACCCCATGATACATGCGGCAGCTTGGATTTCAGGATGATGGGTCAACAATGCACACGTCGTCATCCCCCCCATTGAGACTCCCCCAACGCCAATCCGACCATCAATTAACTGTAAATTCTCAAAATAGTTAAGAATAAACTCAAACTCAAACAAATTCGTATGGATACTTTGCCAAAACGTCAAAGAAGGGATGGCTGATTTATCCATTTTTCGTTCACCATGGTTAAACGCATCAGGTAGTACCACCCGGAATCCTTCTTTGGCAATTTTTCGCGCCTGCGTCAATACTAGCTCCTTTGATGTCTGCCACCCATGATAGTAGACAATAAATGGGAGCGGCTCATAAATTTTCTCTTGATTAACCACTTCTAAAATGGGAATTGTCCCAATCATTCTTCTACGAATGGCTAGTTTCTCTTTTGGCATCATCTTTCCCCTCCAACGACTCTTCGATTGTTTCTACGATATTTTTTGCCAGCAAATCTACTGATGTAGGCTGAATAACAACAAAAAAAGCACGAAGAAAAGGGAGTTTCTTGAGCCCTTTTATTGCCTTAGCCATTGTTCTTGAGTACTTTCGCCCCGTTCCATATAACAAACTTGGGCGAAAGATACTAACCGGAAACGATTGCATTGCCAAAAAGTCCTCGGCTTGTTTTTTCCAATACAAGTACCCCTTAAAAAAGGGCAAGCCATGTGCAGCAGAAATATACACAAATAAAGAAGGTGTTTTTTGATTTAGTTGTTCAACGACTAAGCGGACTAATTCATAATGGTAGTTCTGATAAGTTTGCTTTTTTGCTTTTGATTCTGTCAGGATGCCAATTGCATCAACCACAACATCGCCACTCATGAGCTGATCTTGCCATTCTGCTGGCTCAAAGACATCTGCAGCCACCCATTTCACCTGATCCATCCAGCTGTCATATTGCTTGGGTCGCCCTCCCCTCGATATACTAATCACTTGAAAATTTTTTCTCACTGCTTGGTTAACAATGCTTTGACCAACGAATCCACTGCCTCCAAAAACGACCAATCGCTTATTCATAAATGGATTCCTCCTTCTTTTATGAGTGCTTCCTACAACCAGTTTCCGATCCAAACCAATTGATATGAAACCTCTGTTGTCATCTTACCATAAGCAGCAGTCCCTCGCTTCTCCAGACAATCATGATCGTTCATTTCATCGTACTTAGCGCTGTCTATGTGTTTAATCATTTTTTCTCGTCGTTCGAGCTGATTCCATCCCATCTCGATTCATACCTACAAAAAAATGATTGGCCCGCTTCTTATGCATTGAAAACATAAGAAACGATACCAATCATTTCTAGATAGGATGACCAGCTACTCAATATCCTGTGGTCATCACACGAAATACGTTTAATTTCTCTTTTGAATGTCTACTAAAATTTTGGATTGGGATTTATCTTTGGTTAGTTGGACAAATCCTTCTTCAACAATATCTTCTAGTACAATCTTTTTCGTAATTACCGGATCAACAGTTAGTTGACCACTAGCAATTGCTTGGATTGTTTGTTCGAATGTTGTACGCGTATAAGCGATGGTTGAAGTAATCTTTACCCCAGAATTAATTAATTGCATTGGGTGCCATGAAATTTCATGAGCAAAAATCGACACAATAACCATCATGCCCCGTGCTCTGGTTACATCAATCGCTTGCTTCACTGTGATTTCAACACCGGCTACTTCAAAAGCAACATCCACACCACCGTTTGTCATTTTGCGAATTTCTTCTACAACATTCACTTTTCCTGAGTTAAGAGTGACGGTTGCCCCTAATTCTTTGGCTTTTTCCAAGCGTTCTTCAGATAAATCGCAAACGATAATTTCAACTGCTCCCGCAGCCTTTGCAGCCGCAGCTACCAAACAACCAATCGGACCTGCACCAAAAATTGCGACTTTGTCACCAAACTTCACGCCACCTTCTTTACAAGCTTGAACCGCAACCGCAGTTGGTTCGACAAGGGCGCCTTCTTCAAACGTCATTTCATCTGGCAATTTATACACATAATGTTCAGGTACTGTGCAATATTCAGCAAAGCCACCATCTCTTGCTAGACCAATAAAGTTGTAGCCATCATACAAATCAACGTCTTCGGGTTTTTGTTCACCAGAAACGGTCGGATAAATAGCAACACGATCCCCTACTTTGACGTTTTGCACATTGGGTCCCACTTCTTCAATTGTTCCTGAAAATTCATGCCCCATCGTTAATGGTGCTTGCCCTTTGGTAAAAGGATCTGGTTGGTCAACAGGAATAAAAATTGGACCATCTAAATACTCATGTAAGTCTGAACCACAAATTCCCGTGTAAGCTACCTTCACACGAACTTCATCAGGTTCACACGCTTTGATTTCTACATCTTCTACTCGGACATCTTTTTGTCCATACCATACAGCTGCTTTCATTTGACATACCTCCATGCATCGAATCATTCTTTGTGTTTTTCTAAACACAAAGCAATTGGTTATTAAGCAAAAAACATGCCAAATTTTAAAAGGTTGATTTTAAGCATTTCATGAAACAAACAAGATTTTTTTCTCACAAAAATGAAACAATATGTAACAAAATGTATCATGTTGTTTCGGGTATTGGAAAACGATTAGTGAAACTTTGTAAAATATGGGTCAAATTCACCTAACTACGCAAAAAACAGGAAATCCATCTCCACGAAAAACGTGTAAACGGACGTCCTGTTTTTTTCTAGCTTTTTTACCCAATCTTTGACTTGGGCATCATCTTTCTATGCTATCCTTGCTGATTATAGACAAAGGTCAAAGTATTCATGTGAAAGTAGGTATACATTACCATTCAGGGTAGCTTAGACTGATTTAAAATACTAAACTGTACGGATTTTCTAGGTAGAAAATAATACGACCTAAAAATTCTGCTGCAGGTGAACCATCAACGATTTGATGATCAAATGTTAAACTTAATGGTAATTTCTTCAACTCAACAACTTCATGGTTGTCATCAAATGCAAGTTGACTTTGCATTGAACCCACACCTAGGATACCAATTTCTGGCGAGTTAATAATCGGTGTAAAGTATTCTGCCCCACTCTTACCTAGGTTGCTAATTGTAAATGTCGATCCAGTATAATGTTGACCAGCCAGTGAACCATTACGAGCTTCTGCAATTCGACTGTTTAAAGTTTTACCTAATTCAGTTAACGTCATACGATCAGCGTTTTCTACCACAGGTACAACCAAACCATCTGCTACTGCAACTGCCATACCTAGATGAACGGCTTCTTGTTTTTCGTAAGCTCCATCATGATACCAAGCATTCATTTCTGGTGTTTCTTTCAAAGCTAGAATAACAGCTTTTGAAAGCAATGTTGTGATACTCAATTGACCGTCTTTCAAAGCAACACTTGATTTTGCTTGAATTTCTTTCTTGAACGCTAGTAAATTGGTAATATCCGCTTTTTGCTGAATGGTTACTTGTGCGGTTGTTTGTAGACTGTGCATCATGCGTTCAGCAATTGTCTTACGCATACCCTTCAATCCTGCACCAACAGTAGATGGTGCCACAGCTGCTGCAACTGGTGCTGCTGTTGGTTGATGGCGTTCTACATCTCGACGCGTAATACGTCCATTTCCACCTGAACCATTAATTTGTGCAATATCATACCCTTTTTCCGCCGCCAATTTACGAGCTAAAGGCGTAATGAAGATGCGTTCGCCTGCTTTTCGTTCTGGAGCTGGGGCTGCTTGAGGGGCTGGGGCTGGTTTTGCTGCTTCAGTTTCTGGTGCTTCCCATTCAGCTGTTAAGCTGGCTGACGAAGTTGCATCAGTGGTTGTTTCGCCCACTTGTTCGCCTGCATCCCCAATCAAACCGATTGGTGCAGTACATTCAGCGTCGTCACCTTCTGCAACCAAAATTTTGATTAGTGTTCCATCAATTGGAGATTCTACATCATAGCTCAATTTTTCTGAACTAATCGTACAAACGACTTCACCTTTAGCGACTGCATCGCCTTCTTTTTTCGCCCAATTATCGACGGTTCCTTCTGTCATTGTAAGCCCTAATTTAGGCATTGTAATTTCTGTTGCCATTCACTATCCACCTCCTCTTATTTCTTTAAGTCCGCGATTAATTCATTTGCTGTTTCTAATACGCGATCAGCATTTGGTAAATACAATTGTTCTAAGTTTGTCGCAAATGGTACTGGTGTATTTGGTGCACATACGCATTTGATTGGTCCATCCAAGTAATCGAATGCTTTGTCACTGATAACTGATGCAATATCTGTCGCAGTATTGTTATGTGGGTTTGCTTCATCAATTACAATCAAACGGCCTGTCTTTTTAACAGAGTTAATAATTGTTTCTTGATCCCATGGTGCTACAGTAACTAAGTCTATGACTTCGACAGAAATACCATCTTTAGCTAATTTGTCAGCAACTTCTAATGCAACATATAGCATTTTACCAATCGTAACGATCGTTAAATCCGTACCTTCTTGTTTCACTTTTGCTTTTCCAATTTCAACTGTGTAGTATTCTTCAGGAACTTCCCCTTTTAATCCATAAAGCGTCTTGTCTTCAGAGAAAATAACGATGTTGTCGTCTTCAATAGCAGCGTTTAGCAAGCCTTTTGCATCGTAAGGGTTTGAAGGAACAACCACTTTTACTGCTGGAATTGAACCAAAGATTCCATAATAAGAACCTGAGTGTTGTGCAGCGGCACTTGCACCGGCACCATGACATGTACGAACTGTCATCGGAATTTTCGCTTTTCCACCAAACATGTAGCGCATTTTCGAACCTTGAGCCAAAATGGTATCAAAACAGAAACCGATAAAGTCGTTAAACATTAATTCAGGTACTGGACGTAAACCAGTTGCTGCCGCACCGACTGCAGCACCCATGTAACCCATTTCAGAAATTGGTGTATCAATAACACGTTCACGACCAAATTTTGGCATTAATCCTTTTGTCACACCAAACACGCCGCCCCATGCATCTTCATTTTTTTCTTCTAAATGTGGTACTTTTGCTCCTCCGGCAATATCTTCACCAAGTAAAATAACGCGGTCGTCACGTTCCATTGATTGTTCTAAGGCTTCATTAATAGCTTTCATAAAAGTAATTTTTCTAGTCATGTTTCTTCTCTCCTTTTTCTCTGATTAGTCTACGAATACATCTTCATATAATGCTTCTGGACGAGGAACAGGGCTTTCTTCTGCAAATTTCGTTGCATGTTGAATATCTGAAGTTGATGTTGATGAAATATCATCTGCTTCTTTTTTCGTCAATAATTTTTTCGCAATCGCTTTTTCGATGAACTCAGGGATGCAGTCACGATCTTGGCGGATTTTTTCATCGCCATCACCATTTTTGTATTTTTGTTCGTCCCCTTCAAAGTGGCCATAATTACGATATGTTACACATTCAATAAGTGTAGGGCCTTCTCCTTTGCGTGCTCGATCAATGGCTTCACCAGCTGCTTCATAAACAGCAAACAAGTCGTCACCATCTACACGTACACCAGGAATTCCATAGGCAGCTGCACGTTCAGCAATCGTTTTTGAACCTGAAGAGTACCATTGAGGCGTTGCTTCTGCGAATGAATTGTTTTCATTGACAAATATAACTGGTAATTTCCAAATAGAAGCCATGTTAATTCCTTCATGGAAGGTTCCTTCGTTTGCGGCACCATCACCAAAGAAACAAATTGCTACGTCGTCAGTTTTTAAATATTTGTTCCGTAATCCTGCACCGACAGCGATTGGGAAGCCACCACCAACCATACCGTTAGCGCCTAGCATTCCTTTATCAACGTCCGCGATGTGCATTGATCCGCCTTTACCTTTGTTTAACCCAGTTTCTTTCCCGTAAATTTCAGCCATCATGCCATCCAAATCACAGCCTTTTGCAATACAGTGACCATGACCACGGTGCGTACTAGTGATAAAGTCATCATCTGTCAAGTGCGCACACACACCAGTTGCAATAGCTTCTTCACCCGCGTATAAATGAACGAAACCAGGAATTTCACCGGTTGTAAAAATATCATGCACTTGATTTTCAAAATTACGGATATCATACATTGTTTTTAGGATCCATTTAGCTTGATCTTTTGTCATTTTTGTCATTTTTTTTTCCTCCTTATTAACCATGAATTGCTCGACCAAATAATGAGTTGCTTGTTTCACCAATCACTTCAGAAAGAGTTGGATGAGCAAAAATCATTTCATCGATTTCATCAATTGTTCCTTCTGCTTCTTTTACTGCCAAAATTGTGTGAATCATCTCAGTTGCATGACTACCCACAATGACTGCTCCTAAGATTTGATGGTATTGTTTTTCACTAATAATTTTTACAAAGCCATCTGTTTCCATCGAGGCAATCGCCTTACCGTTACCAGAGAAAGCCATTGATTTCACAACTACGTCATCAAATTGTTCTTTTGCTTCTTCTTCTGATAAACCAAAACTTGCAACTTCTGGACTTGTATACAGGCAACGTGGTACTGACGTTTTGTCTACTGGGAACTTAGCTGTGCCAAACATTGCTTCCACAGCACGAATGCCTTCGTGACTGGCAACGTGTGCTAATTGATAGCCTCCAATTACATCTCCAATGGCATAGACTGTTGGTACGCTCGTTTGATAGTGATCATTTACTTGAATAAACCGTTTTGCTTCATCCAATTCAATTGCTAGTTGACCTGCTAACGTCAAATCTGGTTTACGACCTGCCGCTACTAACAAGCGATCATACGGGAAGGTTTTCCCATCTACAATGACTGCTTTTTCAGTAACTTGATCAATTTTGGCAGAAGTCGTAATAGAAATACCCATCTTTGTTAGTTTCTTTTTAATAATTTTGCGTGCTTCAGGGTCCTCAGTTAAGAGAATATCCTTCGCTACTTCTACTAAAGTAACATCTACTCCAAGTGGTTTCATTGCAAATGCTAATTCAACGGCGATAATTCCGCCCCCAATAACAACCAATTTTTCAGGTAATTCTGTTATTGAGAAGAATGTATCCGTAGTATCATAGTGCGCATTTTCAATGCCATTAATTGGCGGTACAAATGGTTTGCCACCTGTTGCCAATAAAACTTTGTCTGCGGCAATTTGCTTTCCGCTAACTTCAAGTGTTGTTGGAGAAACGAATGATGCTTCACCTTCAATGTAGTCAATCTTATTACTAGAAAATAAATGATGAATACCCGATTGCAACGTTTGAACGACACCATTTTTTCGATCAACCATTTTAGGAAAATCAATCGCATTGAGTGTTGTATCAACTCCATGCTTCTTTCCTTCTTCTAATGACAGTAACCAATGGGCGTGTTGAAGATAACTTTTAGAAGGTATACAGCCTACGTTTAAGCAAGTTCCTCCTATTTTGTTCTTTTCGACCACTGCCACTTTTTTGCCAAGCTGTGCGGCTTTGATTGCTGCAACATAACCACCAGGCCCAGCGCCAATGACAATTAAGTCATAGTTTGTCATGAATTGTCCCTCCTTTATGCTTTCGCTTACACTTTAGTAATAAGCAAGACCCATGCCAATTTTTTTTGTGAAAAAAGAAAAGACAATACTTTGTTCATAAAACCTTGATATATGACTGATTTCACTTGTTATATTACAAACCAAAAAAATTCATTTTGAGATATTTCGTTAGCAAAAAAGAAACCGCTTACTTTTTTGATACAAAAATGAGACATTTTGTTGAAACAATTTGTCTCATTTTTATGAATGTGAAACAGATTTACCTGAATGTGAACAAAAAAGAAAGAGGAGCAAGCTCCTCTTTCTTTTGAAATGCTTCAATTATCTCTTGGTGAGATGCAATGCAGTAAACTGCAAATAAATCGAAAATTTATTTTTTTCACAAATTTTTTAAACAGAAAGTTCGTATTTTTTCATTTTACGATACAATGTTGCCCGTGAAATATTCAACGTTTCCGCTGCTTTGGTCATATTATAATGACTGACTACCAACGCATCTTCTATTTTTTGCTTTTCCGTCTTTATTCCATCGTTTTGTGTACTCAAGTCCAATTGATTCAACGGTTCTTGACTCACATGAACACTACCTGTTTGAATCAATGTTTCAAGTTCTTCTTTCTCAGGCTCATTTTGTGGATAGAATATTGCTACGCGCGAAAGAAAATTGTTAAACTCACGAATATTTCCATACCAAGGATAATTCATCGCTACTTTTTCTAACTTACTTTCCCATTTGATCGACCAGTTATTCTTTTCCATAAATCGTTCGATTAACGGTTGTATGTCTTCCATTCTTTCTCTTAATGGCGGGATACGAACAGTACAGACAAATAATCGGTAAAATAAATCTTCCCGAAACTTTCCTTCTTGAACTAATTTTCGCAAATCTTTGTTGCTTGCTGTAACCAATCGAAAATCAGTTGGCACAGGTTTCCCACTGATTGGCGTAACCATCTTATCTTCCAATACACGTAATAGTGACTGTTGCATTTTTTCGGGCATGCTATCAATTTCATCTAAGAATAAAGTTCCACCATTGGCTTGCGATAATTTCCCTTCGAATCCTTTGGCGTTAGCACCGGTAAACGCACCGGGTGCATACCCAAATAACTCACTTTCTAATAAGTTTTCGCTAACTGCACCACAGTTAATAGCAATCAACGGACCATCTTTTTGCAGGCTATTGCGATGAATCGTTTGCGAGATGATTTCCTTCCCACTACCAGATTCCCCATATATATGAATAGGAACAGCAGTGGATGACACTTTTATCACTTGATCCAAAAACTTTTGATAACTGCTACTTCTAGTAGGAACTCCTGGATAATAAGGTTTGGCTTCTTTCTCTTTTCCAACTTGGTAGAGCTTGTATTTATACCCAATTAATTGGCGATTTTGGACAATGGATTCTTGGTCATAAATCATGGATTGACTGACAACCTTTCGAATGTCCTCCCCAATATGAAATTGATCAGCGAGACCAATCGGAACTTGAATGATACGGAAATGAGAATCACAAAAGATTACTTCTTCGAGAAAATTTTTCGCATATTCTAAGAGCTCGTTGCGTCGTTTAATGTGTTGCTTCATCAGTTGATTGGAAATTTTTTGAGTCAACATGGTCAACAATAGGAAAGAGTCCTTCGCTGTTGAATTCTGATAGGTCGAGATATCTAACACACCTACAATTTCATTGTTTTCATCAAGAATTGGCGACGCTGAACAACTCCATTTCCTTGAAGCCGCCGAATAGTGTTCTTCCAATGCTAAACACTCATCTTCTTTTGAGCGAATGGCTAAACCAATTGCATTTGTCCCTACTTCCAACTCCGACCAATTGCTTCCTTCACGAAAGGCAATCTCATTTGCAAAATCTCTTGCTTGGTAATTCCCCGTCCGCCAAATAATATTGGCTTCACTATCCGTTAAAATAAACAATTGGCTTTCCAAATGGAAACGTTTATCTACACGGTTCAATTCATTTTTAACAACCTGAATCAGGTCACGATTTTCTTGTTGTTTTGCTGCTAAATCGCCTTGTGTTAACATTTTTGGTGGTTTCACTAAAAAAGGATCAACATGGTTTTGTAAACAAAATTGCCAAGAATTAGCTATTTTGGATGGAAGTTGTGTTAATACGCGTGTTTCCCCATTAACAAATTGCTTCCAAATTTGTTTTTCCATCTTATCATCTCCTCTAAACCTCTTCAGCCTTATTATACAAAAGATTGTGAAATTTAAAAAGCAATTCAAGCTATGTTCTTTGCAACTTATTCTTTCTTTAAAGACCCCTCTTATAAAACCGGGCATCCCTCAGTTGTTTGCTTCAACATGCAAAAATATTTTTAATTACCTTTTTCACAAATTAAACTATGAAATTGATTAGGTGTCAAGAAAGAAATGGAAACCTACTATTTTTTAACAATTCCACTACTGAGTCTTTTTTTTGTGCCGCTGATTTTTTTGTTAAGCTGATTTTTCTCATACTATAGGCTGATTTTTGGTATATTTCAGGCTGATTCGTGGGTATTTTTTTACATCTTTCTTAAAAACCGCTATACTTTTTTTAGATGAGGGGGAATTGATTTGGAAGAAAAAAAACAGCGATGGATTGAATTTTTAGGAGGGAAAAATTTTATTTTTACTTGCTCTGCCTTCTTATTACTTGGCTCTTGTGTTTGGCTCTTATCCAAAATAGCGTTTATTTTTACACCATTAGCCATTATTTTATTTGCTATTTTACCACCAGCCATTTTTGCCATTGTTCTCTACTATATGTTTAATCCCTTAGTAAATTGGTGTCAAAACTATCTTCCGCGTATTTGGGCGGTCTCGTTATTGTTTCTTTTCGTCATTGGCTTGTTCGTTTTAGGAGGGGTATTAATCTTTCCGAGTGTACAAGAACAACTGCATCAGTTGATTGAAGAATTTCCAACAATTTTTTCAGATGTGCAACAACTTGTTCAAAGCTTTTTTGCAAAAACACCTTTTGCGGACGCCATTCATCAGTCGCAAAGCTCTTTAAATGAAGTTTGGTCCAAAATAGGTTCCTTTTTGGAAAACTATCTTCAAAACGGGGCAAAAGGGGTTGGCAGTGTTTTCTCAGCTTTGTCCACTACAGTAATCACTTTAGTCACAGGACCTATTATTGCTTTCTTTTTACTCAAAGACAATGACCGTTTTTATCAGTCAAGTAAAAAAATACTCCCTCCTGTGATGAGAAGAGATGCGGAAGAAATTGCCCAGATTGTAAACCAACAAATCGGTGACTATTTGAAAGGACAGGTTGTCTCATCGATTATTCTTGGAATCATGTACTGGCCGTTTTTCTTATTAATCGGACTTCCTTTTTCAGGAATTTTGGCAATTGCTGCTGGCATTCTCTGCATTATTCCGTATATTGGTCCATTTGTTGTCTTTATTCCTGGCCTAATTATTGCTTTACAGGTATCTTGGATGATGGCCGTCAAATTTTTAATTGTCTGGTTCGTTATTCAGGCGATTCATGGACATTTAGTTGTCCCCCGAGTCATGGGAGATAAATTGCAAATGCATCCTGTAACGATCATTTTTGTCTTATTGGTCATGGCGGAACTCTTTGGCTTGATTGGAGTCATTTTTGGAATTCCCATTTATTGTTTTGTAAAAGTCCTAGTAATCTACTTTTTCCGCCGTTTCAAACGCCGATACAATCGTTTCTATGGTGAAAAAGGTCGCTATGAAGATACCGATTTTTCTAAGAGTGACTATCTGCAATAACAGCTTTTTTGAATAAAAGAAAAACAGTGTCTGCTCACATGGTATTGACTGTGGGCAAACACTGTTTCTCTGTCTAGCGCGAATCTTTTCGTGCACGCAATGCTGACAAAATTGCGACAGTATCAATCAGTTCTTGTAAAGCAGCACCTAAGAGGGTTGGAATAATGCCAAAACTTGCGATAAGCATCAAAATACAACAAATGGCAATACCAATCAAAACAGATTGTTTCGCAACCACCATTGTCCGTTTTGAAATTTGCACTGCTTGCGCCACTTTTGATAAATCATCTTTTAAAATGACCACATCAGCACTCTCACTGGCTGCAGTTGAACCATGCGCACCCATGGCAATACCGACATCGGCGATTGAAAGTGCGGGTGCATCATTGACACCATCACCAACCATCACCGTTGGTCGCTCATTGGCTTTGATTTCTTTTATAAACTGAATTTTCTCTTGGGGTAAGCAATCTGCATGAACAACATCAATTCCTACCCGCTGAGCAATTTCGTTCGCGACCGCTTTTTTATCACCTGTTAACAGATGGATGCTTTGCACACCTTCTGCCCGTAATTCATCCATTGTGGTCCGAGCTTCTTTCCGTAATTGATCTTTCATGGTTAAATGACCAACAAAAATTCCATCCACCGCGACAAAAACCGCAACTTCATTCTCTAACCGTCGAACATCTTTTTTCCCAATAAAAGTTGATTTTCCTACCTTTACTTCTTTCCCGTCTATCGTACATACCACACCTTGACCGGTAAATTCTTCTAAGTTGGTCACCGGCAGCAAAGTTAGTTTTGCTTTCTTTGCTTCTCGTACGATGGAACGAGCAATGACATGACTAGATTCTTGTTCTGCACTTGCGACAAGTTGAAGAAATGTTTTTTCCGTATAGTCATCCGTATAGGACAGATGATCAATGTATAATTGTCCTTCTGTAATTGTTCCCGTTTTATCAAATGAAAAACTCTTAGCGGCTGCTAATTTTTCAAGTGTCGTCCCATTTTTTACCACAATTCCATTACGACTGGAACGACTCATCCCAGCAACTAAAGCTACTGGTGCTGCTAAAATTAAGGGACACGGAGATGCAACTACTAACACTTCGGAAAAACGCACAGGGTCTTTCGATAAAAACCATGCTAGGCCACCAATAAAATAAGCAATCAGCGTAAAGGGGACGGCATAACGATCTGCTAGACGAACAAACTTAGCTGGTTTTTCCGCTGATTCTTTGACCAATTTCACTAATAATTGGTATTGGCTATCTGCTGCTACTTTTGTCACTTTAAAGCGAAAGGCTTGGTCCCCATTCAAAGACCCCGACATCACTTCATCACCAATCCCTTTTTCTACTGGTAACGATTCCCCTGTTAAAGAGGATTCATCCACAGTGGTGCGACCTTCTTTAATGACACCGTCGACTGGTACAAGTTCCCCTGGTTTTACCAACACGATATCATGAATCTGAACATCTTCAGACTTGCAATCCCTAATTTCTGTTCCTCGAACAACATGCGCCAGTTGTGGGGAGTGGCTAAGCAAAGCCTGTAATTCTTTGCTTGCTTGGCGACTAGCATAATCTTCTAAGCTATCGCCACCGGTTAACATAATCAAGACAACGAGACTCGCCCAATATTGTCCAACGGCTAACGTAGCAACAATTGCTGTAATCGCTAAGATATCCACACCATATTTTCCGGAACGTAAGGTTTCAATCATGCCAATAAACATTTGTATTGCAATAATTCCTCCCGTAATGGCAATGATATAAAAAGCAATTGTGGCACTATGAAAAACAAATTGGGCGGCCAGTGCTGTGAACCCAATTGCTAATGTAAGTAGAAATCGTTGATAATTCTTCATTTTCATCCCCCTTATTCTTTCGTTACATAGTATAGCACCGTCCTCAAACAAATGATAAAGAAAATAGCTAATTGATAACGATAATCAGACGCATTCGAAATTAATCTATCTTTAATTTATATTTATTACAATTTAAAATTTAGCTAAACGATAAAATTCATGCATAGTTAAGTTGGATAATTGATGTGCCTATTATATTTTTTAGGTATTCCGAAAAAAATCCTTTATTTTTTATTAAGAGAGGAGTAAACTAGCTTTGAAAAGAATAGAAAGGTGGTTATCCACTTGAGTAAAAATGAAAATCACACCTATAAACACAAGTTGATGGAACATGCTAACGGTCCCTCGCTTGAAGAAATAAACGGGACGGTGGTCGTACCAAAAGGAATGGGCTTCTGGAAAACCTTATTTGCTTATTCTGGACCAGGTGCACTCGTAGCGGTTGGCTACATGGATCCAGGAAATTGGTCGACTTCCATTACCGGTGGGCAGAATTTCCAATACCTACTTATGTCTGTCATTTTAATGTCCAGTTTAATTGCGATGCTTTTACAATACATGGCCGCAAAACTTGGGATTGTCACCCAAATGGATCTAGCGCAGGCCATCCGCGCTCGAACAAGTAAATCCCTTGGTATTATTTTATGGATTTTAACGGAACTGGCCATCATGGCAACCGATATTGCCGAAGTCATTGGAGCCGCAATTGCCTTGTATTTACTATTTGATATTCCGCTATTATATGCTGTTTTTATTACAGTATTTGATGTATTGCTACTACTATTATTGACAAAAGTTGGTTTTAGAAAGATTGAAGCGATTGTTGTTTGTTTGATTTTTGTTATTCTTTTTGTCTTCGTCTACCAAGTTGCTTTATCTAACCCAGATTGGGCCGCGGTAATGAAAGGCTTTATCCCAACAAGCGAAACGTTTTCTTCTTCTAAAAGCATTGGTGGTCAAACACCACTTACTGGTGCATTAGGAATTATTGGTGCCACTGTTATGCCCCATAATTTATACTTACACTCTGCAGTCTCACAAACACGTGCCATCGATCATAGTGATGAAGACGACGTAGCCGAAGCCGTTCGTTTCACAACATGGGATTCCAATATCCAATTGACTATGGCCTTCTTTGTTAACTCGCTTCTATTAATCATGGGTGTGGCTGTCTTTAAAACAGGTGCAGTAAAGGATCCTTCTTTCTTTGGTTTATATGAAGCATTATCTGATCCTTCTACTTTAAGCAATGGAATTTTAGTTCAAGTAGCAAAATCTGGTTTGCTTTCGACGCTCTTTGCTGTTGCCTTATTGGCATCTGGACAAAATTCGACCATTACAGGTACCCTAACTGGGCAAGTTATTATGGAAGGTTTTATTCATATGAAAATGCCAATCTGGTTGCGTCGACTTGTTACGCGGCTCATTTCTGTCGTTCCTGTGTTGATTTGTGTTGCTTTAACAAGTGGAAAATCAGCCATTGAAGAACACACCGCTTTGAATACTTTGATGAATAACTCACAAGTTTTTCTGGCCTTCGCTTTACCTTTTTCGATGGTCCCTCTATTAATGATGACCGACAGTCATTTAGAAATGGGCAATCGTTTCAAAAATTCTTGGATAATTCGTATATTAGGATGGATTTCAGTAATTGGCTTAACGTATCTAAACTTGATTGGCTTGCCTGGTCAGATTGAAGCATTCTTTGGTGACAACGCAAGTGACGCTCAAATTCTTTTTGCCGATACGCTTGCCTACATCACAATTGCTGCCGTTCTTTTGCTGTTAGCCTGGACAGTTTATGATTTGTACAAAGGAAATAAAAAATTAAATGAACGAATTCATTTCAATGAAATGGATGCAAAGTAGGAGGAATTGATGTGAAAACAGATTATTCATTTAAACGAATATTGGTAGGAGTGGAAAATTCTGAGGATGCTTTAAAAGCCTTCCATTATGCTGTTCACCGTGCAAAATTAGAAAAATCTTCTTTAACTTTGGCACTGGTCTTAGAAGATGAAGACATCAATACTTACGAAATTCTCGACAAAGATTTTCTCAAGGCCGCCCGTGACAATCTTGCCAAGCAAGCGGAGGACTATCGTCAATACGCCCTAGATCAAGGAGTGAAGACAGTCGACATCTTAATCAGCCAAGGAAATCCCGGCGAGGTCATTGTCAAAGAATTTATTCCTGCATCAAATGCCGATTTATTGATTATCGGAGCCAAATCCCGCAGTCGGATACGCCATTACTTTGGAACACAAGCAAGTTATATGGCAAAAAATGCGGAAATTGCGGTATTAGTCTATCGCTAACAATCCCCAATAAAAAAGCAAACCTGTAGCTAATGCGCCTTTCGATGCCACTAGCTACAGGTTTTTGTTATTGAAGATACACATACAAACGGATACGCAAATGGTTGCCAAAAGAGAATGCACCACCTATTCCTAACATTCCTAAAATAAGGCGTTTTGCAAGTGCCCCTCCCATCACCAATGCCCCAATAAAAAAGTACATACTCACAAAGAAACACACAAGATCAAGTAAAAAAAGGAGGAAACGGATGCTTTTCGTCTCTGCTATCACCCGCTCAACCTTCTGTTCTTGCCAGTACTCTCGCTCTATTCTCGTTTTCATCTGAACACTTCCTTAAAATTTACACTTTTTAGTTGCTCTTTTTCTGAAAATAGTATACTATGCATTGTGGATATAAAAAGTCTATAAAAGATATTGTACATCCATTATATAGTGGGAGGTGATTGAATGCAACTAACAAAAGCATTTGAACAAGGTGTTTGTGTAATGGCCATGTTAACAACTCAGCTGCCAAGTATTCCGGTAGCGTCAGCAACGATTCACCAACGATTAGGTACTTCACCAACCTATACGCAAAAAATCGTTCGTAAATTGGTAGTTTCTGGTTTAGCTACCTCTGTATCTGGCCAAGGCGGTGGTTTTTGCTTGGCAAGAGCATCAAAGGATATCTCTTGTCTAGATGTTGTGGAAGCCATTGAGGGAAAAGTTGTTACCTTTCCTGATTCACAATTGCTCCATCATACCTTTGCAAACTCCAGTCGCTTGGCGAATCTAGCTACGGCAAATTCCGTTGTTTACCAAGCATTTGCAAAAGCCGATGATCAATGGCGCAATGCTTTAGCGAATGTATCGATTGCCGATATTATCCACGATTCCTTACATGGGGAAAAATTAACCTTTGTAAATTGGAATGATTTATAAGAATTTTAGGGGGCGCATGTTTTTGATAAAGAAAGAATTTAAGAAAATTTGGCAAAACAAACTTTTATTTGTAACTGTAATTGTTGTCTCGTTGATTCCAATTCTCTATGCGAGTGTCTTTTTAAAGTCGATTTGGGATCCCTATGGCAACATGGGTGAACTTCCTGTTGCTGTGGTCAACTTGGACCAGTCCGTTGATTTTCAAGGAAAGACGTTAAGTGTCGGTAGTGAACTAGTCGACAACTTGAAGAAAAATGATGATTTGGGATGGCATTTTGTTTCGAAGGATGCTGCAAAACAAGGGTTAAAAGACCGTAAATATTATATGGTTGTCACAATACCAAAGGATTTCTCTAAAAATGCTTCCACCGTTTTAGATAGCGATCCGGAAAAAATGAATTTAAAATATGAAACAAACGCTGGTGTCAACTATCTTGGTGAAGTAGTTAGTGACAATGCAATGAAACAACTCAAAGCACAAGTTAGTGAAAAAGTAACCAAGTCTTATGCTACGGCTATAATTTCTACTATTAATGAATTAGGAAAAGGAATGAATACAGCAGCTGAAGGCTCAGAAAAATTAAATGATGGGGCCAATCAGGTGAATACTGGTGTTGGTACATTAGCTGAGAGCGTACCAACCTTGGCAGATGGTGTCAGCCAACTCGATAACGGCGCCGGCTCGTTAAAATCTGGTGTTAGTCAATACACAGCTGGTGTAGCCCAAGTTGCAGATGGTAGCAATCAATTGAATAACGGTGTTGGTCAACTAACTAGCCAACTACCAACTTTAACAAATGGCTTGAGTGCATTAGGTACTGGTGCAAATAGCTTGTCAGCTGGTTTAACCCAATATACCGGTGGCGTTGCCCAAGTTGCGAATGGTAGCACCCAATTAAACAATGGCGTTGGACAATTAGCTAGCCAACTGCCAACATTGACAAATGGCTTAGGTGCATTGGGTACAGGAGCCAACACTCTAACTAGCGGTTTAAAAACTTATACGGACGGTGTGACAAAGATAGCAGCTGGCAATCAACAATTAGCTGATAACGTACCAGAAATAGTTAAAGGAATTTCGCAGTTGACGGATGGAGCCAATAAACTATCAGCTAGTTTAGGCCAAGTAAGCTTGTCAGAAACAGACAAAAATAATCTCTTAGCCTATGTAAACGGCGTTCAAACATATCTCACATCAGTCAACAGTTCATTAGAAAATATCGATTTATCGCAGTTGGCAAATATTGGTCAATTAGAAGATGCATTTACCAGTGTAGCATCAGATTTAACGAATGTTGGTAACAATTTACTTGCGATTAAAAATAATCTTACATCCGCAACTACAGCAGATGTACAATCCAATACAACCGCTGTAGTAACATCTCTTGCTCAAAATGGTGTGACTTTAACAGGAGCACAACAAGCAGCCGTTGCAAAATCATTAGAAAACAATGTAGCAAATAGTCAAGTACTTGCTCTAGTAAATAATCAACTGACGGAAGCGAACACAAACTTAACTAGTGTCAAGGAAACATTAACAGCAATTCAAGCATCTTTTGGTACAATTGATACCTCTTCACTTAATCAATTAAGTACCTTAAAAGAAAAAACAAGTATATTAGCTGAAAATACCGATGCTGCTTCTGTAGGATTAACTAAAACAATCTCAGGAATTTATACAGTTGCTAACGAAGGTGTACCAGCTATTAACAAACTTGCTGCTGGATTAACTCAACTGAATAGTCAAACTCCAAGTTTAACTGCTGCAGTTGACAACCTATCCGCTGGCGGCAAACAACTAGTCGCTAATTCATCAAAATTAACAAGTGGGGCCAACCAATTGGCGAGTGGCTTAAAAGAAGTTAACGCCAAAACACCAACCTTAACTAACGGTGTCTCTCAATTAGCTGATGGTCTCTCACAAGTTGCTACAGGTGCAAACACACTTAACAATAATTCAGCTCAATTAACAAGTGGGGCCAATCAGTTAGCGAATGGGTTAAACACAGTCAATGAAAAGACGCCTGCACTAGCTTCAGGTGTAAACCAATTGGCGAACGGTGTCTCAACCTTGGCGAATGGTGCAAACACGTTAAACAGTAAATCAGGCGAATTAAATGATGGTACTGCTAAACTTGCCGATGGTTTAGATACATTGAATGGTAAAATTCCATCACTTTCTTCTGGTGTATTAAAACTAAAAGATGGTACGGGTCAATTAGCAGATGGTACCAATGAATTAGCAACCAAATTAAAAGATGGTTCAGCGAAAATCAATGATCTTTCACTTGGCGACAAAAATGCAGAAATGATTGCAAATCCAGATAAAGAAACACAAACGAAATATAGTAGCGTGCCAAACTATGGTCATGCCTTAGCACCATATTTTATGAGCGTTTCACTCTTTGTAGGATCTTTAGTCTTCAACTTTGTTTACCCAATTCGTAAAATTGCTGATCGCAAAGGTGCAACTGCTAGTCAATGGTATCGCAGTAAAGTAACGATTGGCGGAATTGTTTCAACAACAATGGCATTGATTATTGGTACCGTCATGCAAATGATTGGTTTAGATGTCGCAAATCAACTGCAATTCTATGGAATTCTGCTTGCTACTGCATGGGTTAATATGTTCTTAATCATGTTCTTAGCAATGAGTTTTGATAATCCAGGCCGTTTCATCGCCGTTTTATTACTAGTTGTTCAATTAGGTTCGGCTGGTGGTGTCTTCCCAATGGAAATTACAAGTCATTTCTATAACGCTGTTCATCCATATATACCGATGACCTATTCAATTTATGGCTTACGTCAAGCAATCTCCACTGGTTTAGGTACCCACACCTATGTCCAATCATTGACAATCTTACTTGTCTTAGTGGTTGCGTTACTTGCTCTTTTACGTTTGTCGATGCAAATTCTCTTCAAACGTGGCTTAGTGGGTTACTCACAATTACACAATACGCAAAAACTTTTGGATGATGATTACGTAAACAAACGCGAAAAATATACTTTATGGTAAAAAAAAAACTCCGATTAGCATTCATGCTAGTCGGAGCTTTTTTATTTTATTCAAAATTTGATATTTAATCGGTCCATTACTTCGTGGTAGCCTTGCTCAATGCGTTGTTGTTTCTCTGCTGAAACCTGATTGGCATACTTACCACCAGTGAGGTAGTCTTCGGCAAGAAACACTTGATAGTCGTATGCTTGATAGCCGGAAAAGGTTCGATTAATAGGCTCACGTGACACCCAAGTTGGATGGGCTTCTACTTTTGTTAACTGCGTTTGCTTTCCTTTCTTTTGAACCTCAACTGCCATAATGACGCCTCTTTCAGTCCAATAGTTTTCGACCGTTTCATATCGTTGGTTGGAAAGTAAATTTCCCATTGAATAAATGATAAATTTTTTCTCGCCATCTTTCGTGATTGTTTCCGTTGGTTCGACAACATGCGGGTGGCCGCCAAAAACGATATCCGCTCCCCAATCAACCATCTGACGATAGGTCGTTTGTTGCTCTTCTGTCGGTTCTAAGTTGTATTCGACACCGGCTTGCGGCATAACGATTGTCAGGTCCGCGAGCTGTTCTGCTTTTTTGATGTCCTTTTCTACCTTTGCCATCGTCAAATCTTTTAGGTAATAATCATAATCTTTTTGGCTAATTGTGGCCTCAATTCCATTAAAACCATAACTAAAACCTAAGATTGCTACCTTGATTCCATTCACGTTTTTAACAAGAATTTCGTCTTTGTCGGTTGTATTTACGCCGAAAGGATCAAGGCCTGCTTTTTTAAAGACATTATACGTATAAACTAACCCTTCAATCCCGGTATCCAAAATATGATTATGTGCCAGATCAATCGCATCATACCCCGCATTTTTGATACTTTCAACGACCGCTTCGGGAGCGTTAAAGATTGGGTATCCTGCTAATTCTCGATTTGGATTAATTGTTCCCTCAAAATCCCCAAGTGCCAAATCGGCGGAAGAAATGAGCGGCGTAATTTGCTCATAATCATTGGCAAAATCATATTTTTCACCATCAAAGGCACTTCCATAAACGCCATCATGGTACAACATGTCGCCACTTGCCATAATAGTGATTGACTGAGTTTGCTCGCTCTGATTGTCTTTGCCTGTTGTTTTTTTAGTTGTAGGTGTACGCTTTGTTGTCGCCGTTGCTTGTGGCTGGTTTGTTTTCTTCGTTGGTTGATTGGTCACCAACAAATAGCTACCAAAAACACTGGCAACTACCCCTCCTGTGAGAATAATGAGAAGCATTTTCTGTCTTTTTTTCTTTTGTTGCCGTTGTGTAAATTCCTTTCGATTCATCCCTTTCCCCCCAAATTCTTTTTGAAACTGAGTGACGCCTCAAACCTAGTTACGTTCCTTCTATCTATTTAGTATACCAGTTCTTAGTGGTTTACTACCAAGAAATCCAGTAAAAATGAATTGTTGCCAATCAAAAGCCCCCACTCTACAAACATGTAGAGTGGGGGCTTGATATATAGGAAGCCTTGCTTATTTTTGTTCTTTTGCGTATGCTGCGGCTTGTTGTCCAGCTTGACGACCGAAAATAACGATTTCAGCTACTGAATTCCCGCCGATTCGATTTTGTCCATGTAATCCGCCGGTCACCTCTCCAGCAGCATAGAGACCAGTGATTGGTTTGTTTTCCTTATTTATGACTTGAGTCTTCGTATTAATCTTCACACCACCCATTGTATAGTGGATTCCTGGTGCAATCTTAATCGCATAATAGTTAGCTTGGTCCAATGGATGGTCCATTCCTGTTGTCCGTTGGAAAGCTGTATCTTGTTTGGTTGCAACTGCTTGATTCCAAGAGGTTACGGCATTTTCTAAATTACTAGCAGAAACGTTTATTTTGTTGGCTAGCTCTTTAATCGTTGCCCCTTCAGTTACATAGCCTTGTTTCGCATAAAACTCAATGGCTGTTGCACGTGATCGAACACCTTGATCAAAAATAAGGTACGCATATTTGCCTGATTGTTCATTGATGGCATTTGAAACCTTGTCACGGGTATCCAATTCATTGACAAAGCGGTTGCCTTCGCCATTCACAAGAATTGCTCCTTCTCCTCGGACTGCTTCACCAATCAAAATACCTTTATCTTGTTGTACGGTTGGATGAATTTGGATTTGATCCATATCCACCGTTTGGCCTCCAAGCTTTTCAATCATCTTGATACCATCGCCAGTGCTACCAACTTGATTCGTTGTCACATAATTTTTTAGGTCTGGTCGATATTTTTCAATTAATTCTTTGCTTGCTCCAAACCCACCTGTTGTAACTACGACAGCTTTGCCTTTAATGGTGCGTGCTTTTTCACCTTGAACCTGTGCAGTCACTCCATTAACCACACCATCTTTTTCGTGAATTTTTGTTACATCGGTGTTTACGAAAATAGGAATGTCACGTTTCGCAACGTTTTCCATCAATCCCTTAACTAAATAGCCCCCAATTGCGGAACCATCTGAAGGACGATGCGTACGTTTGACACTCATCCCACCCGTGATTGTTAAGTTGTCTAATTTAATGCCAATCCCATCTAACCAATCAATCGCATCCGCTGAATGGTCAACAAAATAACGTAGCATTTCTTTATCGTTTGTTCCATGACCCCCTTTTAGCGTTTCTTCATAAAAGGCATCATTACTATCAGTAATTCCTTGTTCTTTTTGGAATTTTGTATTGGAAGCATTCATTCCACTTGATGATTTTGAAGTATTTCCCCCTGCAATGGGCATTTTTTCTAGAATAACTGGATTTAAACCAGCATCTTTTGCCTCAATCGCCGCTGTCATTCCTGCGCCCCCTGCGCCAATGATAACAACATCATAAGAGCTTTTTAATTTGCTAGGATCTGTGTAAGGGGTACTTTCTTCTGATGCGCCCGCTGATTCCCCTGATTCTTTTTTGGACGCGCTCGAAGTAACGTCTTCTTCGCCTTTTTTGGTTTCCTCTGTTTTTTGTCGCTCTCCTCTTGGTGCATCGGCTTTAAAAACTGCACAACCAGAAACACCTAGACCCAATAACGCCAATGTTACCAAACTTAAAATTTTTTTCTTTTTCATTTATCTCTACCCTTTCCTTCCCTATAATTTTCCCACTGCTACTGTATCAAAGAGATTGTGAAATTTCAATCAATTTTATAGCATTATGATAGAAAAATGAAAAGAAAAACCAATAAAACGCTTCATTTTAATTGTGATTTAATAAACTTTTCAATCAATTGCTTGCTTTTATTCTTCTCAAGTTGGCCTTCGAATAAAAGGATTTTATGCAAAAGAACGAAATTGTCTAACCATCAAAAGAAAACGGCTGAATTTAGTTGACTTTTTTATCTTTGAGCACTAATATACAATTCTGATTGGCCTTTTTTGCAATCGATTTTGAAAGATTGCTCTTTCATCTGGGAGGAATGTTTTTGTGAATATGTTAAAAAGGTTATTGGTGGGTAAACCCCTAAAATCAGCAGAAAACGATGGTCAAAAACTGAATCGTTTTGCTGCATTAGCTCTGTTATCTTCTGATGCCTTGTCTTCAATTGCTTATGGAACAGAACAAATTGTCGTCGTCTTAGTGGCTTTGTCGTCAGCGGCGATTTGGTATTCATTGCCAATTGCGGCTTTTGTAATTATTTTATTGATTTCTTTGACCTTATCTTACCGACAAATCATCCACGCTTACCCACATGGTGGCGGCGCCTATGTTGTTAGTAGTGAAAACTTAGGAAAAAATGCTGGTTTAGTTGCTGGTGGTTCCTTATTAGTCGACTATATGCTGACTGTAGCTGTTTCGGTTTCAGCTGGAGCTGAAGCGATTATTTCTGCCATCCCGGCATTGTCAGCTCATCAGGTGGCAATATCTGTCGTCATTGTTTTATTGATTATGATGATGAATTTACGAGGTTTGAGGGAGTCTGCTAGTTTGTTGATGATTCCTGTCTACACGTTTATTACAATCATTACGTTGTTGATTGTTTTTGGCTTCTTCAAAATTTTGACTGGGGCTGCGCCGTTCCATGCTACTGCAGTCGTAGGTACAGCCGTTCCGGGTGTGACGATTGCGTTGATTCTACGTGCCTTTTCATCAGGTTCCTCTTCATTAACTGGGGTTGAGGCCATTAGCAATGCCGTTCCTTTCTTTAAACGACCACGTGCCAAAAATGCAGCAAGTACCTTGGCAATGATGGCTACAATCTTAGGGTTCTTCTTTGTCGGCATCACCTTTATCAACTATTGGTACGGAATTATTCCAGAAGCCGAGGTCACCGTCCTTTCTCAAATTGGGAAAGCTGTCTTTGGATCAGGATTTATGTTTTATCTATTGCAATTCTCGACTGCTTTGATTTTAGCTGTAGCAGCGAACACTGGCTTCTCTGCCTTTCCTGTTTTGGCTTACAATTTATCCAAAGATAAATTCATGCCCCACATGTACCAAGATCGCGGAGATCGTCTAGGCTATTCAAATGGAATTATTACCCTTGCCTTAGGGTCGATTGTGTTACTGTTTATTTTCCAAGGTTCGACAGAACGATTGATTCCTCTTTATTCGATTGGTGTTTTCACGCCATTTGCTTTATCCCAAACTGGGATGGTTGTTAAATGGCGCCGTGAAGGAGAAAAATGGCTTCGTAAGTCGATTGCCAATATTAGCGGTGCGTTGATTTCTTATGCCATTATTGCGATTCTTTTCGTTTACCGCTTGGCAGATATTTGGCCTTATTTCATTATCATGCCAATCTTGCTTTTTATTTTCTATAAAATTAATGGCCATTATAAAAATGTGGCTGAGCAATTACGCTTGGCTCCAGAAGCTGAGTTACATGACTATGCTGGAAATACTGTCATTGTTTTGGTCGGAAATGTCACGCAAGTAAATATCGGTGCCTTAAACTATGCTCGTTCGATCGGTGATTATGTCGTGGCGATGCATGTATCCTTAGATGAAGACTTGAAAAAAGAGCAAGAAATCGAACGGGAATTCAAGCAACACTTTCCTGACGTGCGCTTCTCGGTCGTTCACTCTTCATATCGCTCCATCGAGACACCAATTGTCCGTTATGTTGAGCGTGTCAGTAACCATGCGAGTCAACAAAACTACACGACAACTGTTCTTGTTCCTCAGTTTGTTCCGAACAAACGTTGGCAAAATATTCTTCATAACCAAACAAGTTTACGCTTACGTTTGCGACTAGCAACTCGTAAAAATATTATTTTAGCTACTTATAGTTACAATTTAGAAAAATAAACAAACCTGTGGCACAGGTCATCACAACTAGATGACTTGTGCCACAGGTCTTTTCATGATTGTAACGTCAAACCAAATTTTGACCAAGGCTGGATAAACGACAACAAGAAGCGCTCTTCTTCTGGAATTCTCCCCACCAAGTTCTTACGATCGTCTTGGTGTGCCTCTAATACAATTTGTAATTCATTTTTGTAACGACCAAATTGATTGTTTCCAATCACCACATCTCCAACAACAAACTCTTGTTTATTGTCATGCGCAGGATTCGGTTTATCTTGATACTTCACACGGACTTGTGTGGAGCGGATCACGGTATTCGAAATATCTCCCCGACGAAAATGACCAGTTTCACGCAGAATCGTTTCCTCAATTGGTTGGATCTGCTCTACTGGTAAAACAGCTAAGTCTAATTTGTAGCGATTCACCGCTGCCACCATCGCCAATTCTTCATCCGTTGCATATGCATTCCCAATAATCACGACATCAATGAGACCTGTCGCGAACAAATGCTTTGTCTGAACGGCAATGGGCAAATCTCGGTGCATCTCTAACGTGGGTAGCCCATCATTGACACTCCAAGGACCCATATTCCCCGTTTTTGAAGAAACAAAAGCTGCTGTCTTAATGCCATGTTTTTTGAAGCGTTGACTACAGGCGACAAAGAAATCATAAGGCAAGCCTGTCCCCCTTTGAGGATAAAAGTTATGACAACCATATAAGAAGGGTTCATTCGCTTGGTAAGAAAGAATATTTTCTAGATAGGCAACATTATTACTCATATTTAGTTCAATTGCTAAATGAAATGGGTTATAGGTCAACATCGCTTCACGATTGCCATCGAAGCCCTCATCTAGGCGAATCACATCGGCGCCTAGTTCGGCAAAAAAATCCAATTGATCATAAGAAATGTTGAGTTGTTGGAAGATTGATGGTGCAATATCAAGGCATACCTCAAACCCATTTTCTTTGGCTACCCGGATAATCGCTTGAAATTTATTTTTTACGACAGTTGGTTCATTTCCTACTTCCAGCATACTCATAAAAAGGCGGGTATACCCAAGCTTTGCAGCCTTTTCTAAATAATGTTTGTCTTGTTCAAACACACTATGGTCTGGATAGATTGAGATTCCGATTTCACGTTTCATTTGATTGCTCCTAACTGATTGGATTCGGCAACGGTTTTAAACCAATGACCGGATTTTTTGACTGTCTTGATTTGTGTATGAATGTCATTTGCAATAAATCCGTAACGGTTCTTATAGGCATTCAACCAAGACCAGCAATCAATGGGGGTCCACATATGATAACCAAAACAATTCGAACCTTCTGCGATGCCTTTATGTAACCAAGAGAGGTGATCATGAACAAATGCAATGCGGTAATCGTCTTGAATCACACCTTGATCATCCATAAACCGTTCTTCATTGGATACACCCATTCCATTTTCAGAGACATACCAAGGAATATTGCGATAATTTTCTTGGATATTTTTGGCAATATCATACATAGCTTCGGGATAAATTTCCCAGCCACGATCCCGATTGACCCTACGACCTGGCAAATTGTACTCATCATAATATCGATTTGGTAACCATTCTCCCACTGAATTCGGTGCAATGTCAGGTGCTTGAACCCGGTTAGGATGGTAATAATTGACTCCCAAAAAGTCAATCGTATTTTCACGAATCGTTTGCTTTTCTTCCCTTGTACTTTCCCATAGTACGCCATCTTCTGCTAGAAGGGCCTCTAATTCTTCAGGGAAGTGGCCATGGATGGCGGGTTCCAAAAAGAGTTTGTTGTTCCACAATTCGGCAATCCGAGCTGCCTCTTGGTCACTCGGTTTATCTGAAGCTGCATAAGTAGGTGTTAAATTTAAAACAATCCCGATTTGCGCTTCTGGGAGTGCCAATTTTTTGAAGCGTTCAATGGCCTTGGCTGATGCTAAATTTAAGTTATAAGCAACTTGGACGCCTTTTTTGCCATCAACTAGATTTGGGTAATGAAATTGATACAAGTATTCGCCTTCTACTACTACCATTGGTTCATTGTGCGTCGTCCAATACTTGACACGATCTCCAAATAGACGAAAGCACGTTTCTGCGAATCCAGCAAATAGCTCCACAACTTTTTTGGATTCCCAACCACCATATTTTTGGTACAACTCAACAGGTAAATCAAAATGATGCAAATTCATTACCGGAATCATCCCATTTGCCAAGATTTCATCGATCACTTGATTGTAAAAAGCAGCACCTGCTTCATCGACTGTATTCGTTTCAAAATCATCAATCAAACGAGTCCATTGGATACTTGTTCGCACGCTGTTCATTCCGATTGACCGCATCATGGCTAAATCTTCGGCGTAGCTATTATAAAAATTGGAGGCTGTGTCGGGTCCAACCTGGTTAAAAAATTTTTCAGGCTCCTGATCATAAAAGTAATCAAATACATTGGCATGTTTTTTGTGAAAACGACCTTCACTTTGCGGTCCGGATGTGGCAGCACCCCACCAAAAATGTTCTGGAAATTGTTTCATACGAATTCTCCTATCCTATTTCATTCTGCTATCTAAAAGAAAAACATCCAAACTATAGTGCTCTTTTCTGTTCATCGCTTCCTAGCCTTAGCTATCAATCGATTGACAGGAAAGATGATCAACTATCTTTTGGATGTCTTCTTTCATTTCCTTACACTACTTCTTGAACTGACTCTTTGTTAAGCATGTTCTCTCTTTTGTTCTTGAATATTTGCCATAATGACAAATGGCATATAAATCAAAACAGACACGGCAATATTCACAGCAGCCAAAACACCACCAGCTAAACTTTTCGTAGCTAAGATACCACCGATAATTGGTGGAGTTACCCAAGGTGGCATCACTGTTGCAGCCGGAACGATGCCCGTTTTGGTTGCAAAGTAAGCAATTGATACCGTAATCATTGGTGTTAAAATGAATGGGATGAACAATAATGGATTTAAAACAATTGGTAAACCAAATAATAACGGTTCGTTAATATTAAATAGTCCTGGTGCAGCGGACAAATTGTTGACGATCATATACGGTTTGTTTTTGCGTCCAACAATGTAGATAGCAATAATTAAGCCAATTGTTACCCCTGTACCACCCATATTTACGAATGAATCAAAGAATGGTTTGTTTACAATAAAGGGTGCCGCTTTTCCTGCTTCAATCGCTTTTACATTGGCTGCAATAGCGGGTGCGTTGATAGTTTGCATGAATGGATCAATCATGTTCGCCCCATGTAAGCCAAAGAACCATAAGAATGGTGCAATAAAAGCTAATAGTAAAGCAGAAGGATACGAATTTGCCAAGCCCATAAATGGTTCTTGAACCAATGCGTAGAAAGAAGCAAACATGTCTTTCACACCTAAACCAGTCACAATTGCTGCAAACAAACCAAAAATAGATACCGTAATCATTGCGGGTAATAAAGAAGCAAAGGCTCTTGCAACTGCAGGTGGCACGCCATCTGGCATTTTGATGACTAATTTTTCACTACCGCTTAAACGAGAATAGATTTCAGCTGTTAAAATACCAACAATTAATGCTACAAATAAACCAGTTGAACCCATTCCACTCGTTGCTGCTCCTAAAGTGAAGAAAGATGCCAAGGAAACTGCTCCTGTTGCAACTGCATCTTTGCCATAATCTTTAGCTAAATTATAAGCAACTAAAAAAGCAATAAAAACAGATAAAATACCGAAAGTTCCACTCCAGACAGCAGCACCGAACCCTTTCCAGGCTTCTCCACCAAAAATTCCATTCATGAGCTCTTGGAATCCTGGGATTGGTAAGTTGTTGATCATCACCGCTAAGGCACCTAAAATCATTAATGGCATGGTCACCATAAATGCATCACGGATAGCAACTAAGTGACGTTGTGCCCCTACTTTGGATGCAACGGGGATAAACCGTTTCTCCATGAAATTAATAAATCCATCCATATTCTTTCCTCCTAAGAATCGTATTAAAAATAATCATAAAATGCGTGAGTTTTCTTGGAAAACTGTGCATTTAGATCCTCATTTGCTGAACCAACAAGCTGCTGACAAGCCAGTAGCTGATCCAATGTTTGTTGCCCAAAAAATAAATTTGTCCAAGCAGCGATATCTCCTGACAGAGTTACGCTCGCCTGCTCAGTAGCCTGATCCACGCTGACTGCTCCATTTTCTTGTTTAACTTTCCAACAACCAACATTCCAGGGACAACAAGGATCTGCAGTCACTTCAAAGGTGACAGTCACTGCTGCCGTTGTTTTGAACCATTTTTGCAATAATGCTGGAAAGTTAATAATTCTAGTCATCATATACGGTTGTAGCGTAATGGTTAAAGCATCTTGCTCTACAAAATACCATTCAAACCATTGGTGCAAATTGGCGACTAGTTCGATGGTGTCAAACGAAGAAACATGCGCTCCAATGAAGGCAAGTAAATCATAGACTGCTGTTTCGTTCTGCGAAACTAGTTCATCGACCACTAATCGGGAACCCAAGCGACGATAGAGTACATACCCTGTTGCTTGCTGATCATTTTGCAAGTCATAGCTAACAGCTAGCTCTTGTCCCCCTTTGTATGTGGCTTTGTGTTGCCACCACCATTCCTCTCGGAGGATGGAGCCTGCTTCCGCTTTTTGTTGACTTTGCTGTAACCAAAGCTTTTTGACCGCTGCAAGTAGTTGTGAATCGCGGAATGTTCCTCTTCTAATTGAAGAAGTCGCTGCTTGTTTTTGTAACCGCCACTCTTTGGTTGCTACTTGATAGTGCTTTTGCCAAATCGTCGATTCAAAACCAAATCGCCGATAAAACCCTTGCGAAAATGGTGCAAGTTCAGCCAAAATAACTTCTTTTGCTTGCAAATCTGCCAATAAATCCCTAAACAAGTGGGTCATCTCTCCTTTGCCTCGAAATTCCGGCAAGGAAGCGACATAACCAATGCCTGCCATGGGAAGGGACTCCCCGTGAAACGCAACGTGAAATTGATTGGCCATCACAAAATTACTTAGTACCCCATCGGTGTAATGTCCATACAACCACGCATGACGATAACGATTCATGAAATGAGGATCACTCGTAACTGATGCAGATTTATTAAAAGCATATTCTACAAGTGGTGCTACTTGGTTCAAGGTGGTTTCATTTGCCAATAATTCCATTGGCTTTACTCTTGATCCAAGCGACGATAAATATCAATGACTTCTTTTGCTAAGTCATTAAAGGTCATACTGGTCATTAAATGATCCTGACTGTGAATCGTTAATAAAGTAATTGTAAGTGCTTCACCATTGGCTTCCGCTGTGAGCAATTGGGTCTGAGAATGGTGCGCTTCAACTAATGCTTTTTCGGCAGAAGCTAGTTTTTGATCGGCTTCATCAAAGTCTCCCTTTTTGGCGGCTTGTATTGCTTCCATCGCATCACTTTTTGCATTCCCTGCATTGACAATCAGTCCCATAATCGCTTCTAATTGTTCTTGACTCATTTCTGCCATCTGCTCCACCCTCTACTTCTCTTCAATTAATTGAATGGCCGTTTGCAAAACGCGCTCGCCATTCATCATGCCGTAATCTTTCATATCAATCACAGCGACTGGAATATTTTTCCCAGCAACCTTTCCTTCAAATTGGGCCTTCATAAAGCGAACTTGTGGTCCAAGCATCAAAACATCCACTGGTTTCTCAGCATCGGATAATTTTCCATCCGCTTCTGAAGCGGAAACGGCAAAGATATCTGCTTCAATCCCATCGATTTGGGCAGCCTTTTCCATTTTTTGAACCAATAAACTTGTACTCATACCGGCTGAGCATACTAACATAATTCGTTTCATTCTCATCGCTCCTTTATTTTCTGCTTACACTTTCTTATTAAGCAATATCCGTGCCAACTTTTTTTGACGGAATCCGTGCTATCGCGCACTTTGTTTTTACACACAAAAAGAAATTCCCCTACACACTGTGTAAAGAAATTTCTTTTTGCTGCACACTCTATTCATCTGACTGTAAGAAGAGAACAATTAAGTTGGCGATGTCCTCTCTACGAAATTGGATAGTGGCTTTTTTTTCAATGCTGGCTAAGTTCTGTTTAATCAGCTCGGCAAGTTGGCTTTGTTTTTGTAAAATGGTATCCGCATTCGGAAGTGTTGGTGGAAAAATTCCTCGCCGGATACTATCCATTAGGGCAGCGAGATGAAGCGCAATGGCTTGTTGCAATTCATCATCGATTTCGATTGACGCTTGCATGACAATGGCTTGGACGACTTTGGCGGCGATGGGAATATTTTCCTGAAAATACGCAATCGGTGACGATGGTTCCTCCGTTTTAGTCGCTATTCCTAGCGCTTTTTTTAAAGCGCTACTTTGTTCTTGTTCAAAAACACTTAAAGCTGGAAAGAATGGCACCCCGTTAAATTGGACATTCACTGTTCCAATAATGGCTCTTATATCCCATGTTTGGCTTAATTCTTCAAGTTTTTGATGGAAATTCCTTTTTTCTAAAAATTGCATTGGAATCACCGTGTATTCGGACAAATCCACTAATTTTTCGACAGCAGCTTGTAATTTTTTGGCGACACCTTCCCCTGTAAAACAAGCAACCACCACTGCTTTTTTCTTTTTCGAAGGTTCGACATTTGTTTCCTCTCTTTTGAAAATATTGACCATCATCGTTTTGATACTTAAGATAATTTCATCAATACTGCGACCCAAAGAAGCCATCCGAATACTTTCAAGCACCATCATCGTACTGGTCATAGTCAAAACACCAGTGGGTAAGTTTAGTTCTTGCTCAATCAATTGACCAAAATTGCTTGGTGAACCCATGTCAGTCAAGAGTAAGATTCCTTCTTTTAAGTGTTCCCGGTTCGCACGCGCGTAGTCCAGTACGAGTTGATACATATCTTCCGCTCTCAAATTTAACGGCATATCAAAAGCAACACCGCTTTGAATTCCCAGAAGTGACTGCGCTGTTTCGAGCATACTGGAAGCTGTGGAATGCCCATGCATAATGACAAAGACATTCACTTGAGATTGCTTTTGTTCCTCTGTATCCAATAGCTCATGCGTTAAAAACATAGTGATAAATCCAATTTCATCCATTGGCACTTCGATCGTATACACTTCTTCAATTCTCGTGGAGAACTCAATCGCTAACTGAAATTCCTGTGGGTACTTGCGCCTCACAGCATTTAGATTGGGATGGGCAATCAGTTGCTTCGTTTGAATTCGTTCCAGCATTGACTGGACATGCAAGGCAAATGCAAAGCGCGTCTTTTCTGTATACTTGCGGTGGAGCTTTTCTTCTGCAATTTGATACAAGTCATTCACTAATTTCCATAAATCATCACTAATTATTTCTTGATAGGTATTGCTGTGAGACAATTCTTCCATATACGTATCAAAATATTTATCTACATCATTTGCAATCAAAGATTCTAAATCAATCGTAGCCAAATTATTTTTTTCTAATGAATCCAGTTTGTACGTAATTGTTTGGTAAACATCCATATTTGTCGAGGGATCTTGGGACCAAACGACTTCTTTTTCACCCGGCTCAAAATGAAGATAGGAACTTTTGTTATCAATGAGCGGCCCAATTTTATCCGAAACCTCATTTAAGCGTAGCAAGCCCTTTTGTACTGTTAGCGGCAAGTCTTCTTTTCGAATAATTAAATGGGTCAAATCCGAAGAAGTTGCCAAGTGCAGAAAACTTTTGGCACAAACAAGTTTTAAGTCACGTTTTAATTGACCAACGTTGCCCTCCGTTTTATACAGCAAAAAAGCCAATAAACTATATTTATCCAATTCAATTTCTTGATTCAAACGATTGGATTCCTGTTGTAGGAAACCACTAATAATGGCCAAACGCTCATCAAGTGTTCGCTCGTCTAGCGGAGGCAATTCAATTTGCATGGGGATTCTTCGATTAAATGTTTCCAAAAAAATGGTACTTGTTTCCGTCGTTGCGCCAATAATTTGGACGGATGCTGTTTGTTCTTGGTTTTCACCCAAGGGACGATAGGTTCCTTTATCAATAAAGGTGAACAACATTTCTTGTCCTTCGGGAGGTAAGCGATGAATCTCATCGAGAAATAGAATTCCTCCATCGGCTTGCGCAACCAATCCTGTTCGGGTCTCATCTGCTCCAGTATATGCGCCCTTTTTCACCCCAAAAATATGGGAAAACAATAGTTGCGGGTTTTGAGCATAATCCGCACAATTAAATGTAATAAAAGGCGCATCTGCTTCAATCACACCCGCCATCAATCCGAAATTGTACATACATTCTGCAAACAATGTCTTTCCTGTACCAGTCTCTCCAAAAATCAGCGTATGCAACCCTCTTGGAGGATACAACATCGCCGCCTTGGCCTTTTGAATTGGATTTTTTAAGGAATAGTCCGCGCCAATTAAATAATCAAACGTGATACGTTCTTCTTTTTGGGCCGGTCCTTTTTTCAGCCAATAATGGACTGGCCGACTGTCATCTTTTTCAACCAACTGCTCTTTGACCAATTCATTCAGATAACGACTCGCATTGGTGCGGTCCAAGTTTCCTAACGTTGCAACTTCTGATGCCGTTAAGTTTTTCTTATGATGGCTTAGAATTTCATATACTTGTTCTTTCTTACTCTTCAATTCTCTCCCACCTTTCCGTCATTCATTTGCAGTATAAGCGATTCTGTTCGCTTGAGCAAATGAATCAACGTACCTACCGACCCTTAATAAAGGAAAATCCGCAAAAAAAGACCACTCATTGTTGGGGGACAACGAGTGGTCAGGGAGTAAAATGAAAAAGATATAGGGTTGTTTATTGGTATGAATAAAGCATACCTTTGAAATGTGAATTTTTTTAGTCAATCGTATGAAAAAAAATAAAAATTTGCTTACTCAATCATTTACTCCCTACTTTTACTAATTTTTTTCCTCCCATGGTAAAAACCAAGAAAAGTAGAACGAGGCAAAAAATCATTGGCACAACTACGGTATGGGTAAGATTGGGAATCCAACCATTCACCACATGAGCGATGTACTGATCTTCAACAAACATTTTTCCGGAAGTATACGCGATTAACACGCCCCCAATCCAGACAACCAAGGAAAAACGATCCATAATCTTTAAAATAAGCTGACTTCCGAAGATAATTAAAGGAATACTAATGGCTAATCCAAAGACAGCCAAAAGTTTGCTCTCACCTGACACACCGGCAATGGCCAGAATATTATCCAAGCTCATTACCAAGTCCGCTAAGATAATCGTACGAACAGCCGCAGCCAAAGATGCACCCGCCGTCACTTCTTGTGTTTCCTCAGTTTCTTCTGCTAATAAATCATAGGCGATGTACAATAACAATAAACTACCAACAATTTTTACGAAGGGGATTGCCAATAACTGAATCGCCACCAACATTAATGTAACCCTCAACACTATTGCACCAGCGGTACCTATTAGAATGGCCTTTTCTCGTTGTTTTCCTTCTAATTTACGTGTTGCCAATGCAATGACCACCGCATTGTCTCCACTTAGGATCAAATCCAATAATACTATTGATAACACTTTCATAATCAACTCTAACACGTAAAAGCCTCCATCTTCTTTTTTTACATGATTTATTATAAAAAAAAAACCACAAAAAAACCAATCGAATTGTTTCTAAATTGAAACTAGACGTCACTCGATTGGTTTGTTTTGTGAGAAAGAACAACTATTGTCCTATCACTCTGCCGAATAATAACGACGAATCGTATTTCCTAAAACAGGACGTTCCGTTTGATTCGTAGTCTCTGTGCCGGAATCGGCTGCTTTTCGCCGTTGGTGCAGCGATTTAAAAGAATCGCTGGCAAGCCATGCAAGTTGAGCTGCCTCATTTTCCCAACGACTCAGTGCCACAATTTCGGAAACATCCTCCTCATCTGGCAACTCCCGATAAAAGACTTCAAATCCTAAAAAACCTGGCACGTCTTGCATCTGTTCTTGCGTGTGTGAAGACCGAAATTGATTGACCATTTGTTCCAGAAAAGATTTTTTCACATTGATTGTATTCGTTACAAGATACATTGTCACTCCGTTGCCAAAAATCTATAAATATTCCTAACCAACTATAAAAGTTGTCAGATTTATGTTTATTTCCTGTTTCTACGTGTCCGATTTTGCCACTTGCTCGCTACTCTCGTTTGCTATGACATTCCACAGGCGTTAATTCGGATACAACGAATCCTACATATCTACGTTTCTGTTTAAGTAGAAGCTCGTAGATTAAGCACTGTAACTTGCTAAATTAAGACT
>NZ_JBHUMO010000044.1:97225-97897 GCF_042685105.1 Enterococcus camelliae
CTTGGTTTTCACTATCTCCGTTGTTGTTTGATGCAAATGATTCTGACGAATATTCGCTAGTTTTCGATGTGTATGCCGAATTTCTTTTTCTAATTTATAGATGTTACATGTTTTGACAAATCGGTTTCCCTCCTTATTCATACCGTATTTTCGAGAGACTTTACGCTGTAACCGACGTAATCGCTTCTCAATCTTTCTTACTTTGCCAGTTTTATTCATGTTCTTGTAGACTTTACCATTAGAAACAATCGCTAAATCTTTGATACCAAGGTCAATTCCAAGGGGTTCACCAGTTAAGTCCTGCACTGGTTGCTCTTCATCAATACCAACTGAAACATACCAATACTTTCCATCAAAGCTGATTCGTGGGTTAGAATACTTCGTATTCACTGGCAACTGTTCGCTTGTTTTTACCCAACCAACTTTTTCAAGCAAAACCAATTTAGTTTTTACTTTCAATTTGATAGTGTCATTATAAAAAGCTGGTTTTGATTTCTTTCTTGACTTGAAATGTGGCTTTTCAGCCTTTAAACGACTTTTATCTGTCCCTACCATCAAACCACTTTTCGTAGGCATCACATGCATCTTTTACAGCTTGCTTGGCTATATTGTTTGATACGTGATTCAACCAAGCGTATTTAGGACGTTGCTTCATTTTTGTGATGTGCTTTC
>NZ_JBHUMO010000044.1:97914-98272 GCF_042685105.1 Enterococcus camelliae
ACATTTTTGTGATGTGCTTTCGTAAATCGTTGTTACTGATGAACTTTCTGCCGAACCGATAGTTCATTTCTTGCATTTGTAACGTCCAGTTGAAAATCCAACGTGCAGTACCAGCCGATTGCCACAGTTGCTTTTCTTGTTCTTCAGTCGGGCGCAACCTTACTTTCTTGGCTCGTATCATCTTCCATCAACTCCTTAATCATCTTCTTAGCTTTCTTCGCTCGTTTCCCTTGTAATCGGCAACTAAAAACAGCGACAATCTGAATTAAGTCCTCGACTAATTCCTGTTCTTCCGTCTTTTCTGTATTGTCAATGATTTCTATTTCTGTGCCATATTTATTACAAAGTTTTTCAATGA
>NZ_JBHUMO010000044.1:98282-98387 GCF_042685105.1 Enterococcus camelliae
CTGTAATCGGCAACTAAAAACAGTGACAATCTGAATTAAGTCCTCGACTAATTCCTGTTCTTCCGTCTTTTCTGTATTGTCAATGATTTCTATTTCTGTGCCATA
>NZ_JBHUMO010000044.1:98397-98761 GCF_042685105.1 Enterococcus camelliae
ACGCAACCTTACTTTCTTGGCTCGTATCATCTTCCATCAACTCCTTAATCATCTTCTTAGCTTTCTTCGCTCGTTTCCCTTGTAATTGGCAACTAAAAACAGTGACAATCTGAATTAAGTCCTCGACTAGTTCCTGTTCTTCCGTCTTTTCTGTATTGTCAATGATTTCTATTTCTGTGCCATATTTATTACAAAGTTTTTCAATGAGTTCATAACCAAAACGGATGAAACGGTCTTTGTATAGAATAACTACCTTGTCTATTTCGCCATTGGTAATTTTGTCTATTAACTGACTGAATCCTTTTTTATTGTAATTAATTCCACTACCAATATCTTGAATAATGTCAAATTGATATCCTCGTGC
>NZ_JBHUMO010000044.1:98771-218895 GCF_042685105.1 Enterococcus camelliae
CTGTAATCGGCAACTAAAAACAGTGACAATCTGAATTAAGTCCTCGACTAATTCCTGTTCTCCCGTCTTTTCTGTATTGTCAATGATTTCTATTTCTGTGCCATATTTATTACAAAGTTTTTCAATGAGTTCATAACCAAAACGGATGAAACGATCTTTGTATAGAATAACTACCTTGTCTATTTCGCCATTGGTAATTTTGTCTATTAACTGACTTAATCCTTTATTATTGTAATTAATTCCACTACCAATATCTTGAATAATGTCAAATTGATATCCTCGTGCAATCATGTAAGTCTTAACGATCTCAATTTGACGTTCTAAATCGTCTTTTTGCTTGTTTGAACTGACTCTACAATAACCGATGGTTATTCGTTTTGGTTTCTTCCTTCCAGCGATTCCTAAGAATTGATTTCGTTGTTCTTCAGAATAATAACGAGTACCTCCTTGAGAAACATGAGCGGGCTTTAATTCCCCTCTTTTATCCCAATTTCTCAACGTTTGTGGTGTTACACCTATCTGTTTTCCAAATTCACCTATCGAATACATAGTCATAATCTTCACCTCAAAATGATTATACCACATATTGATGTTTTAAATGATATTTTTATAGATATTTATACATTATAATTAACTGTTGTTACACTCCTTCTAAAAAAAATTTACATAAATTGTTGAATGACTTGCGCTACCCCATTCTCTTCATTGGTTGCAGTCACAATATCGGCCGCTTCTTTCACAGCTGCAATGGCATTTCCCATGGCAACACCCACACCAGCATAGTGAATCATTGATAAATCATTTTCCTCATCGCCAATCGCCATCACTTCAGATGACTGAATGCCCAACTCTTTGGCCAAAAGACGAATACCGTACGCTTTGGTGACTCCTTTTGGCATGAATTCCAACAGATTACTCCGAGTTTTGATCACTTCAAAGCGTTCTTTAAATTCTTTTGGTATCGCTGGAATCCATTGATCAAGTTCTTTTTGATCATAAGCGACAACGGCTTTATTGTACAAAGTCTCAGCAGTCAGTTCTTGTTGAGTTGCCGATTGAAAGACTAGTAATGGGTTTAACTTTGGGTAAATGGTTTGATGATCCGATGAGGTCGGGAAACACAAGACTACCTCATCTGTTAAGACATCCAGTGGCATATCCATTTGTTTAGCTAACACCAATAAATCCGTCACATCTTCCACAGACAACGCTTGTTTGTCCACAATTGTGCCGGTATCATTTTTTTGTACCAGCCCACCATTAAAGGTAATGCTGTAATCACCAGCGCCTCTAAGATTCAATACATCTAGGTAAGGCAAGATGGCTTTTAATGGCCGCCCTGTACATAGCACAATTTTTATGCCGTTTTCCTTTGCTTTTGCTAGGGCCGCTTGATTTTCTTGTGATATTTGTTTTTGGTTATTTAGCAATGTGCCATCTAAATCAATTGCAACTAATTTTATCATGTGGCTCTCCTTTTATTCCAAAATCTTTCCATCTTCCCTCACATCATCCAAACGAACAGAGAGTACTTTTGATACTCCAGATTCTTCCATTGTGACCCCATACAAAACGTCTGCTGCTTCCATTGTCCCTTTACGATGCGTTACGACAATAAACTGGGTCTGATGATGTTCAGACTGCAAATAACGACCAAAACGGACAACATTGGCTTCATCCAATGCCGCTTCCACTTCATCCAAAATACAAAATGGTACAGGACGAACTTGGATAATTGCAAATAACAAAGCGATTGCAGTCAGCGCACGTTCTCCACCAGAAAGTAGGCTCAAACTTTGCAACTTCTTGCCTGGCGGTTGGGCTTCAATTTCTATTCCAGTATGCAACAAATCATCTGGATTTGTGAAAAGCAATTCTGCTTTTCCACCACCAAACATATTGGGAAATACTTTTTGAAATTGCAGACGAATGGCTTGGAAAACTTCAGAGAAGCGTTGTTTTACTTCTTCATCCATTTCATCCATTGTCGCGCATAGCTGAGCCTTGGCATGCAAGAGGTCATCGCGTTGACTGGTAAGAAATTCATAACGTTCATTGACTTGATCAAATTGGGTGATGGCTTGCAAATTAATAGGACCGAGTGCTTCGATTTTCTGTTTTAGCGTTTGAATGGTCTGTTTGGCATCTGCGGTAACAACTTGTTGCCCATATTGCACAAGCGCTTGATCGAACGTTAACTGGTAGGTCTCTGCTAGGTAGTGGATACGATTATCCAACATGACTGCCAGTCGATCATGCTCAATTTCCGCTTGTTTTTGTTTCCCTAGGGCTTCTTTTTGTTCTCGATACCCTTGCGCCAACGCATCATCTTGTAGGCGAATTTGCTCATGCAAGTGATACCTTTGTTCGCGCTTTTCTTGAAGAGCTTGTTGAATTTGTTGTTTTTTCTTTTGAAGATCGTCCACTTGTGTCCGCAAAGTTTCAGAGGTTTCCTCCTGATCACTATCATCCATCGACAAGGCAGCTAATTGACGTTCCAATGTTGTTTGACGCACTTGTTGCTCTTGGATGGTTTCATCCAGTTGATAGATAGCTTGCTGCAAATGACTGACCTTTTCTTTCGTCACCGCCACTTTAGCTTGCAAGTCAGCCAGTTCCTGGCGCATTGTTTGCCGACGAACTTCAATCCCGTCTTCTTCTTCATTCAATGCCTGAATATCTGCCTGAATGCGGTCCAATGTCGCTTGAATTTCCGCTTGTTCTTGTGCAAACGTCACCGTTTTTTCCTCATATTCAGCTAAAAAAGTTTGCCATTCGCGCCATTCATATTGAGCAATTTGTTGGTCTTTTTTTAGTCGTTCGATTTCGGCTAGTAAGAGTTGTTTTTGAGCAACCCATTCTTGTTCTTGCGATTGTCGTTCTGTTCCAGACTGGCGACCTTCTTCTAGTACTTGATTGGTTGTAGCCAGTAACGTTTGGAGTTCTTGGACTTGTCTTTCAGTCTCTTGCAGTTGGTGATTGCGTTCTTTGACTAGCTGAGAGACGTGGTCCAACTCTGCTCCTTGAGAAAATAGCGTGGTTTGCTGTTGACGTTTGCTTGCTCCGCCAGTCATTGATCCCCCAGCATTCATCACGTCACCTTCTAAAGAGACCACCCGATAACGAAATTGAAAGAGACGTGCAATGCGATTGGCACTGGCCAAGTCCTCTGCAATCAATACAGTACCTAGCAAATGGCAAACAACATTGGTCAAGTCTTCTTGATACGTAAGCAGATCACTCGCAATTCCGACAAACCCCTGTAAGGTCTGTGCCTGTTGTTGAACAGCAGGCGGAACTTGGCGTGGTTTGATGGTTGTTAATGGTAAAAACGTTGCTCGCCCTGCTTGGCGTTCTTTTAAAAAAGTGATGGCTTGGCGTGCATCTTGTTCTGTATTAACTACGATGTGTTGCATTGCCCCACCTAAGGCTGTTTCAATTGCCAACGTATAATTGGAAGGTACTTGAATCAATTCGGCCACAGCACCGCGAATACCTATTAGTTGTTGACGATGCTGCAAGGCGACACGTACTCCTTGATAATAACCAGTGTAATTTTCTTGTAAATCCTGCAAGCTTTTCTGTCTCGCCTTGGCTTGCTGCAGCTCACTCATTAATTGATACATTTGTTTTTGAGCAATCGCTAGTTTTTGTTGTGTGGCTTTGCTCGTTGCTTGTAGTCGACTATACTCATCGCGTTGTGTTTGTAACATCGCACGTTCGTTCGTAATGTTTTCTGTTAATTGAGCTAATTGGGCTGTTTTCTCTTTTAACGCTTGGGCAAACCGTTGCTGATCCCGCTCATTGTGTTGATTACGATGTGTTTCTTGCTGATATTGGCGTTCAAGATACTTTCGTTCATTGCTGACATTCGCTTGCTTTTGCATCCATTCAACATATTGGCCACGAAGTTCTTCTACCAATTCCTTGGTCGATTTCTCATACCTTTTTAACGCTTGTTGCGTTTGGGTTAGCTGCTTTTCAATGACCTGCAATTGCCCATTTTGTTGAGAAAGATCAGTAATTTTGCTGGTCTTTTGTCCCTCTAGTAATGTCAATTTCTCCTCAACATCGGCCAATAATTCCTGGTATTCGTGACTACTTTTTAGTGTATGTTTGGAGCGCTCAGCCAAAACTTCTTGCTTTCCTTCAGCTTGCTTGAGGGTCTCAACAAGGGAAATCAATTGTTGATTGCCTGTTTCTAGTGCATCATCCAATTCTTCTCGCTCAGCACGTGCTTGTTGTAGAACTTGCTCTTTTTGTTGAATGGCTTCATGCAAATGTGCCAACTGTTCGGCCACTTCGGTTAAACGGTGCTGCACACCCGCGGTGGACTGTTGCGCTGTCAGCACCTCTTGAACAGTGTAAGAAACGTCCACCTGCGTTAATTCCTCTTTCACTCGTACATACGTTTCAGCAGTGGTCTTTTGTTCTCGCAAAGGTACCAATTGTTCTTCCAATTCATGGACAATGTCTTGTACCCGATACAAATTATCTTGGGTTTCATTTAGTTTGGCTTCGGCTTGTTTTTTACGGGTCTTATATTTCAAAACACCGGCTGCTTCTTCAAAAATACCGCGTCGATCCTCTGGTTTGCTACTAAAAATCGCTTCTACTTTTCCTTGCGAAATAATAGAAAAGGACTCTTTGCCTAATCCAGAGTCCATAAACAATTCTTGAATGTCACGCAATCGGCAAGCTTGTTTATTCAGAAAGAAATCACTTTCTCCCGTTCGTCGCAATCGTCGCGTAACACTCACTTCTGTATACTCAATTGGTAGATAGTTATCGCTATTGTCTAAAACAATTGTCACTTCCGCAATATTGAGTGGCTTCCGAGACTCAGAACCAGCAAAAATAATGTCCGGCATTTTCCCCCCTCGTAGACTTTTTGCTGAAGACTCGCCTAAAACCCAACGAATGGCCTCTGTAATATTGCTTTTCCCACTGCCATTAGGACCGACAACTGCTGTCACTTGCTCTTCAAATTGAATCGTTGTCCGATTGGCGAATGATTTAAACCCCGCCATTTCAATTCTTTTTAAATACACCTGGTTTCCTCACTTACTCATTCAATTGACGTAGCGCATTTGCTGCTGCATCTTGCTCTGCTGCTTTTTTGGATTTTCCACTTCCCCGACCGATTAGCTGCTCTCCACAAAAAACCTCGGTCCAAAAAACCCGTTCATGTGCAGGTCCTTCTTCTTTGATTAGACGATAATCAATCATGACATCGCCCGCTCGTTGGAGCACTTCCTGTAGTTTTGTTTTGTGATCCATCTCATGTGAAAAAGCACCTGCATCCACCTTAGGAAAAACAACCAATTTCAAGAAACGATTCACTGCTTCCAATTCTTGATCTAAATACAATGCACCTAAAAACGATTCAAATAGATCACACAACAATGAATTGCGTTGGCGTCCTCCTGAATTTTCTTCCCCTTTGCCTAAGCGAATATAGTGATCGAAGCCACATTCACGTGCAAATTCTGCCAAAGAGTCTTCCCGAACCATTGATGCGCGTAATTTTGTCAACTTTCCTTCTGGGATATCTGGAAACTTGCGATACAAAAATTGAGAAACCAGTAGTTCCAATACTGCGTCACCCAAAAATTCTAGTCGTTCATTGTCCGATAAAGCTAAGTTCCGATGCTCATTCACATAAGATGAATGGGTAAATGCTTGTTCCAGTAACCCAATCTCTTGAAAAACAATGTGATAATTTTCTTTTAAACTTGTTACGAACTGATTATCCATTCCATCCATTCCTTTATGTATAGTCCTATGACGCATCTGTAATCGCGTCATATGGTTCATTATACCAAACTGCACCCCTTCTGTTAACTATTGTTATTGTCTCTCTTAACCAAAAAAATCCCGCCCATTTTCATGGACAGGAAAAAGCTGTTACCGAATGTTCATGTGGGTTCCCTTAAACCAATAAGCTACCAAATGTTGGTACGATGACTGTGACAATCACGCCAACGACCACTAGAGCGATACTGCCCATTGATGTTTCGACTTCACCCATCTCTTGTGCTGCGGAAACACCTAACGAATGTCCCGCCGTTCCCAATGCTAACCCACGTGCAATTGGATCATTGATATGGAATAATTTTACTAGTGGCTTAGCTAATGCATAAATAATAACGGCATTTAAGATACATGCCAACGAAGTCAATTCAGCTGAACCGCCCATTGCTACTGAAGTCGGCATAGCAATAGCAGTTGTTGCTGCTTGAGGTAACATCGAAGCCGTTACCACTTTCCCTAAATTCATCACAGAAGAGACCAGATAGATTCCGTAAATAGCAGCCATGCTGCCTAATGTAATGCCTCCCATAATTTGGAACCAGTATTTTTTTAATACTTCGCGTTTTTTGTATAATGGAATCGCGAAACAAATCGTTGCAGGTTCGAGGAAGAAACTGATAATTTGTCCACCTTTGTTATAATCGGCAAAGGAAATGCCTGTTGCTGACAAGATCGCAATACCTAGAATCATTGCAACGAATAGTGGTGCAAATAAGAAGAAACCATTCGTTTTTTTGAATAAAATTTGTCCTAGAAAAAATGTTCCAACTGAAAGTAACACGCCGAAGATTGGGGTTTGATGAAACAACTGAATAATTCCTTGCATCTTAACGCACCTCTTTTATCGTTTGATTATTCAATAATTGTGGAGCAACAGGCTTCGCTTTTCGATCTGTTGCTGAATGCTTTTGTGGATTGAATTTCAATAACAACTGACTCACCCAACCTGTGCCAACCAGCAAAAGTATCGTTGAAATAAAAATAAGTAAGATATCTAATAAAAAATGCGCCTTCAAAATATCAAAAGAATTGATAACGGAAATCCCCGCAGGAACAAAAAATAACCCAATATTGTCGACCAATGCATTGCCCACTTTTTCAACTTGTTCTAGCTTGACAATTTTTAAACAAAGTGCCACAAACAATAGTACCAAACCAATAACTGACGATGGCATCGTAAACGGTAAAAGCAGTTCAATAATTTTAGAAATAAGAATAATTGCGCCGATGACAACACTTTGGTAAATAACTGAATACGTTTTCTTCATGTGGGACAGCTCCTTTTTGTACTTTCTTTATGGACCTATCATAATAAAAAAAAAGTCATTCTGGCTTTTTTTAGTATAAAACGCTAAAAATTGGGTATGAAATGCAGAATTTCGCTCGTGAAATACTCTACAACTGTTACAAACCAACCGCTTCCTTAAATGATTTCAAATAAGAACGACTGACTGGTACTTTCCCTCCGTTGTTCATAGTCACTTGATACGTTTGATTAAACCAAGGTTGAATTTCTTTGATTTCATGGAGGTTAATAATATAGCTTCGATGAACACGTAAAAACATCGTTGCTTGTAAAGCCAGTTCAATGGATGCCAAAGTCGTTGTCGTCTGATAAACAGTCGTCTTCGTATAGACACTTGTCTGCTTGCCCTCCACCTCACAGTAAAGAATGTCCTCATACGGCAATAAATAAATCCGTTCATCCGTTTCAATGGTCAAACGATCTGGGTTTTTGTCTTTCCCTTTTTGGGGCAGTGGTGGTTGCTTTGCCTGTAAAATATTTTGCGCTTTGGTCACGGCTTTTTGCACACGCGATTGCTCAAAAGGCTTTAACAAATAATCGATTGCATTCACTTCAAACGCTTCTAATGCATGATTGTCGTAAGCAGTAGCAAAAATAATCAGCGGCGGATTGGGCACCTGGATTAATTTTTTGGCTAAATCAAGACCACTCTCATTTGTTAAATGGATATCCAAAAATAGCAAATCTGGTTGCTCGGTAAGAAGTAGTTGAAACGCATCTTCAATGGATTCCCCTTCATAAATTTCTTTTACTTCAAGCGTTTGGGCTAATAAATAATGTAATTCCATCCGTGCCAACGGTTCATCATCAATAATTGCGACTTTCATGTTCCTCCTCCTTTTGCTCCATCTTTAGTGGAATCGTCATTTCAAATAAACTGCCAGAATGATCTGAATGAATCACCAATTGTGCGGATTCACCAAATAAACTTAGCAAACGGCGATTCAGATTCTCGAGAGCTGAGCCTGTCCCTTGTGCCGAAGAAACGACTTCTTTGCCTAATTTCGCGACCTTTTCAGAAGGAATTCCTTGCCCATTGTCGCGCACTCGAAGCAACAAATGAGCCGGTTCTTGCACCATTGCTTGTACTAACACTTGATTGTTGTTTTTTCTCCCTGCAAAGGCATGTTTCAGGGCATTTTCCACCAAAATCTGAATGACAAATGGCGGAATTTCCGCCTTCATCAATTCTTTCGGTACATCAATCGTAATCTGGTAACGATTTGGAAAGCGAGCTTGTTCAATGGCGAGATACGCTTCTAAATGACTCAATTCTTCCGCAATTGGAATAACATTGTTTCGAGTACCATTCAGATTGGCCCGGAAGTAATTCCCCAATTGTAAGAGCAAATGTCGCGCTTTTTCGCTGTCAATTCGAATCATCGCTGAGATTGTATTGATTGCATTAAATAAGAAGTGAGGATTGACTTGAGCTTGTAGCGATTTGATTTCTGCATCTTTTAATAAACGTTGCTCATTATCCATTTCTCCCAACTCAATTTGAGATGAGAAGATTTCACCTAATCCTTCAGCAAGTTGTTCTTCTACATAGGTTAAATCATCCGCATTCGTAAAATAAAGTTTAAAGGTTCCCACAACTTTTCCTCTTACAAACAAAGGCACGACTATTGCCGCTGCCAAAGGACAATCTGGATCACTACACCCAATTGCATCCTTCGTTCGAACAACATGAATTTTACCCGTTTTCAAGACTTCTTTTGAGAGATCTGTGATAATTTCTTTGGTCGGAATATGGTGATCACTACCAGCACCGACATGCGCCAGAATGCGATGGCGATTGGTGACACTAACCGCTGATACCCGCATAAATTTCTTGATTTGTAAAGCTGTTTGCGTAGCAGAAGCTTCTGTTAACCCTTGTCGGAAATACGGCAAGGTAGTATTTGCAAGTTCCAATACATCATGTGTCTGAATGGCTTTGGTACTTTCCTCCTGCTTGAGTGTTCCCAAAATAATTGATAAAAAAATTCCCGTTCCTAATGCATTTACAAAAACCATCGGAACAGCGATGGTCTGAATCAACGTAACGGCTTGTTCTTTATTTGGTAAAAAAATCAAAATACAGAGCATTTGAATGACTTCCATTAGGGCACCACACAAACTACCTTGCCAAATTTTCGGGTAACTTTGCTTTCTTAAACTAACTCTTCCGAGTAAGCCCGATGTACTCCCAATTAGGATTGAGGAAATGAAATACGTGTAAGGGGCACTTCCTCCTTGTAACCATCGCACCGTCCCAGAAACCAGACCCACAAAAAAACCGACAAAGGGGCCTCCAATTAAGCCCGACATCCCGATTGTCAAAGTTCGTGTATTGGCAATCGATGAGTGATTTGACAAACTGACTAGTCCACCCTGATCAAATAACTGAAGGGATTCCGATACGACCACGCCCGTAAAATTACTAATAATGGCAAAGATACTAAAGGTAAAAATCAAGACCCATTGTGCATGTTGCGTATCTCGTTCGTACATCACTTTTTTGTAGAAAGGACTAATCATCAATAAATTCGCCAGTAGAATGATTAAGCCCACGCGTTCCAATAACGGCAAAAGTAATGAAATCATCACAGCACCTCTTTCGGTCTTTATTATAGCAAAAAAACTACCCACTCACGAGTGGGTAGTTCATGTTAATCGATCACCGTTGCCTAACGTTTGTCTGAAGTTACACCGATTTTCGCATACACGTTGTGATCCAAGTCGCGAGAAATATCGTAACCTGTTACACGGTCTGAAACTGGTGTGACATCAAAACTATATGTTGTTGGAATAACAAACGCTTCATCATTGGCATATTCTTGCCAGTTTTTGTAAATTTTCGCCGCTTTGGCATCATCAAAGGCATCTTTAGATTGCATTTCTTTGATTAATTTCGTATTTTCATCGGAAACAAAACGTGTGAAGTTAAATTGCGCATCTTCCCCATATAGACCAGATTGATCAGGATCATAACCAGTTGACCAACCCGCTTGGTACATATCGATTGAAGGGTCATCATTTTGAAGCTTATCATAGAAGCTGTTCACTTCAATTAGACGTCCAGTTGCCAATTTCACATCTAAGCCAACTTCTTTCCATGCTTGGATGTAGTATTCAGCTAGTGATTTAGCTGTTGTTCCATTGTCGCGGAAGGCGAAATTAATTTCTAATTTCTTACCATTTTTGTCTTCGCGGTAACCATCGCCATCTGTGTCTTTGTAACCAGCATCATCCAATAATTTTTTGGCTTTTTTCACATCTTGGGTGTAGCCTTTCAAATCTTTGTCATATTTGGTACCAAACGCAGGTACGATTAAAGAGTTGGCACGAGTTTGTAAGCCATTGTATAATTTTTGTGCAATTGCTTCGTTATCAATGGCATACCCAATTGCTTGACGCAAGGACTTATCAGCCATTTTTGAAGATGCGTTATACACATTCACACCTTTATCATTATCCCATTTACCTAATTTGAAACCAATATAGTTATAAGCAGTATCTTGTTGACCTAATAATTCATAGCCACTTAAATCTTTCCAAGAAGTGAATTCAGAACTTGGCATACCATCATAAATATCGAATTCTTTTGACTTCATTGATGCAGTTGCTGAAGAAGTTGGAACAGTCTTCATGATTATCTTAGAAAGTTTTGGAGTGCCACCGTAATAATATTTATTTGGTGTAAATTCAACAGATTCACCCGCTGTAATTTTGCTAATCACGTATGGTCCAAAAGTGATTGGGTTTTTACGAACAGGATCTGAAGCAGCCATATCTTTGACAGCAATCCCTTCAAACGCATGTTTTGGAATTGCATATCCAATTACACCAGAACTTGCATTTTGTAGCATTGATGGAATCATTTCTTTAAATGTAATTTGAATTTCTTTGTCGTTTATTTTTTTGATTCCTGAAATAGTATCTGCTTTTCCATCATGGTAGTCTTCCATACCAACAATATTTTTCATTGAAGAATCGTAACGAACACCTGTATAATCTTTATTTCCGATTATAAGATAAGGAAATTCTAAGTCATCAGCATTAACTTCTTTTCCGTCACTCCACTTAACGTTATCATTCATCGTTACTGTAACAGTTTTAGCATCTTCATCAAATTTTATTTTGGCTGCACCATCAGTCATTTTCAAATCTTTATCTGTATTGAATAACCCTTCGTCTGCTGGTCCAAAAAATGTAGTATCCAAAGTAATTTCACTGAATGCATCATTGAAAATTCCTGTAAAGGCAGTATCAGATACTACTCCTATTTCTAAAGTACCATCTTTAATGGCATCTTTCTTATTACTAGTTTTTAATTTGAAATTGCCTGTATCGGCAGTGGCAGCTCCACTACTACTGCTTGTTCCTTTACTGCTGTCGCTTTTGCCACCGCAAGCTGCTAATGTCAATGTTAGACCTGCTACGGTAACCAAACCAAGTAATGCTTTTTTCTTCATTCCTTTTTCCCCCTCTTATTATCCTAATCGTTGACGCGCATCTGCTGAACGCTTAAATGCTTGACCAACATAATTTATACTAAGCATCAATACTAAAATAAGCAAAGATGCTGGTAGCCAGACCCATAATTTTGATGTTAAGACTTCTGCATTGGTTGCATAGGCAATCAATGTTCCCAAACTTGGTGTGTTCATCGGTAAACCAAAACCTAAGAACGTTAAACTTGTTTCAATCCCAATATTGGCTGCAAAGTTCATGGTTAAGTTCGTGATAATCAATGAACTTAAATTCGGCATGATTTCGCGAAACATGATTTTGAAATCAGAAGTACCTAACGTTTTTGACGCACTTACGTAATCGCGACGGCTTTCAGATAACGTTTTCGCCCGAAAAAGTCGCGCTTTGCCGACCCAATAAAAAGCCGACATAATCCAAATCAAACTCCATGCAGAGTATTTTGGTATGATTGTTACTAACACAATGATAATCAACATAATTGGTAAAATCATGACAAAGTCAACGATACGCATCAAAATGGTATCAATAAGTCCACCATAATACCCAGAAATAATTCCGACAGCTACCCCAATAATCGAGGTAATAATCGTAATGGCAAATCCAATCATAATGGAATTACGCGCCCCGATGATTAAAAGGCCAAAGACATCACGGCCCCCCTCATCTGCTCCTAACAGGTAGTAGCGTCCATCCATTGAAGTGGAACCCGGTACAGCATACTTATCAAAAATACTCACTTTCGTCACAGTATCTTGATTTAACACAAATCCGCCAATAATGGCAACCAGTAGTACAATAATTAACAGTGCTAAAGAGAACATAGCCAATTTATCTTTGCTAAATTCACGCGCAATCATCCGCATCCCCATAGGTGGAGTAGACACTGTTGTTGGTGTTTGTTTTTCTTGTTTCTTCGACATCTGTGTATATCCTCCTATATTATTGAATACGAATACGTGGATCAACAATACTCATAATGATATCTGATAATAAGGTACCTACGAGTGTGGCAATCCCAAAGATGAGCGTCAAGGCAGTAATAACTGCGTAGTCTCGTTGGTTGATACTTGTAATAAACAAGTTCCCAATCCCAGGAAAATTGAAAATAATTTCAATCATTACGGAACCAGAAATCAAACCAGTAATTTCATAGCCGAGTGTGGATGCAATCGGTAACGATGCATTTCGGAAAATATGACGATTAAAGACCTTCCCTGTTGGCACCCCTTTGGAACGAGCTGTACGGACATAATCCATTTGTTTGGCATCAATTACTTCACTTCGCAAATACTGGATGGTCACCGCAGTACCCAACAAGGCCTGAACAATGGATGGCAACAGCACATAATACATCTGACTAAAGAAATACCCGATTGTACCCGGATTGGCATCGGTTGACACGCTTCCGCTTGTTGGGAACCAATGCAACGTATAGCCAAAGAAAAACAGCATCAACAAGGCAAGGACAAACGTTGGAATCGCAAAACTAACAAAGTTATAAACGACTACCCCTTTATCAAACCATGAATTTTGATAACGACCTGCATACAAACCTAAAGGAATGGCTAGCGCATACGTTAAAATAACAGAGACAATGGCTAAACGAACCGTATTGCCAATTCTTTGACCAATAACAGTAGCCACATCGTATTTATACGTATAACTATTCCCAAAATCTCCATGAAGGGCGTTGCCAATCCAACGGAAATATTGTTGGTACCATGGATCATATAATCCGGCTGCTTTTTTTAGTTCTTCAATTCTGGCTGGATCAGTGTTGGGATTGATTAATCCCGTAAATGGATCCCCTGGCATCATCTTTGCTAAAACGAAAATTAAAATACTTAAAATAATGACTTGAGGGATCATCAATATCAAACGACGTAGAATGGTTTTCCACATTAGTTCGCACCCCCATTTTTCAACGCTACTTTGTGTGTCGTAGTTAATTCAGACAAATCATATACGCGCCCTTTTTCATCATAATAATCTTTTTGATGAGCGACGTATTCTGCTTCAACTTTTCGTCGTAATTCCTTGTGTTCTTCACGATGTGGCACATCAATCTGTGGAATAGCTGATAGTAAGCGTTTTGTATAAATGTGTTGTGGATTCGAATAGATATCTTCGCGTGTCCCAATTTCAACAAATCGACCTTTATACATAATCGCAATATTGTCACACATATGCTTCACCACACCCAAATCATGCGAAATGAATAAGAAGCTTAGGCCAAATTCCTGTTGCACCCGTTTCATAAAGTTCAAAACTTGCGCTTGAACGGATAAGTCTAATGCCGAAACTAGTTCATCCGCCACAATTAATTTTGGACTTGAAGCAACCGCTCGAGCAACTCCTAAACGTTGACGTTGCCCGCCTGAAAATTCGTGAGGATATTTATAAAGTGCATCCTCTGGCATCCCAACGATATCTAACAATTCCTTCACGCGTTTTTTCTCTTCTTGATCACTCAAGCGTTCAAAGTTACGCAACGGTTCAGCAATAATATCAATCACGCGCTTTTTAGGATTCAAACTTGACATGGAATCTTGGAAGATCATCTGCACGTCTTTATTGTAGTTCATTTTTCTTCTGACCGAAGCTTTCGTCACATTCTCGCCATCATAAATAATTTCGCCGGCGGTAATTTTTTCTAATCCAACAATCGCTTTACCAGTGGTTGATTTTCCAGAACCTGATTCACCAACTAGTCCATAAGTTGTCCCTTTTTCGATCACGAAATCAACGCCATCAACGGCATATACGTAATCCGTTACCCGATTAAAAAAACCACTCCGAATTGGATAGTGAACTTTCAGATCTTTAATTGTAATTAATTCTGACATCTACACTTCTCCTTCTTCGTCTCTAAAATGAAAGTGTTTGTAACACGTGCAACGAACCCAATGATTTGGGGTAACTTCATGTAAAACTGGATTTTCTTCATGTGCATCTGCTGGAATCCATGGAATACGCGGTGCAAATCGGCAACCGTTGCGTTCCATGTTTTTTAAAGAAGGTACAACGCCTTCGATTACATGCAATTCCCCGTCATGATTGTCTTCTTGTGGAATCGAATTCAACAACGAACGGGTGTATGGATGCTGAGGATTGGTAAATAGTTCCTCCGCAGTCGCCACTTCTACAAATTGACCACCGTACATAACTGCTACACGGTCAGCCATTTCAGCTACGACACCCAAATCGTGCGTAATCAAAATAATGCCAGCTTCGGTTTCTTTCTGTAAATCAGTCAATAAGTCTAAAATTTGAGCTTGAATCGTCACGTCTAAAGCAGTCGTCGGTTCATCGGCGATAATGATTGGTGGCTTACAAGCAATCGCAATCGCAATAATAACCCGTTGACGCATCCCACCTGATAATTCATGCGGATATTGACGTCCGATACGTTGTGGATTAGGAATACCTACTTGTTCAAGAAGCTCGATAGCTCTTGCTTGACGTTCCGTTGCATTTAATTTCGTATGATAGCTTAAGCCCTCTTTGATTTGGTCTTCAATCCGCATAAGAGGATTTAAAGCTGACAAGGGATCTTGGAAAATCATGCCAATGTCATTGCCCCGAATTTTGTTGTAAAGTGTTTCATTTAAGTTAACCAAATCCAGTTCTTTATAAAGAATTTCGCCAGTGATTTTCGTGTTTAATGGATCATGAAGGCCCATAATCGTAGTAGCTAACGTGCTTTTTCCACAGCCAGACTCTCCCACGATTGCCAGGATTTCGTTATGATTCAGTGTAAATGAAACATCATCAACTGCATCATAAAACTCGTCTTTAATCCGAAAACTGGTATGTAAGTTTTGAATCTCCAGTAATTGTTTTTCTGCAGACAAACGAATACCCCTCTCTCTTTCAATTTCAATTCAACCTTATGCTTTAAAGAGAAAATAATGGAAACATCATGATTCCATTTCTTTTCTTAGAAAAGTATCAGATTATTTTAATAATTATAAACAACCTGGTCCTTCTTTGCAAGTTAAAAAAACGAACACGAGGCCCAGATTCCTATTATATTGCTCTCTGAACGTTTGTCAAGATTCGCCAAAATTCATTTTTTTAAAGAAGTAATCGTTTTCTCATTTTAATCAAAAAAAATCGAAAGTATTTGGCTGGTTTTCCCTACGAATAGTAAGAAATGAGCACCGAAAAAAATGCTTTCAAACAAAATAAAACAAAAAAACCCGACTATCGAAAGCAGACTTGTTTAAAAAAACAACAACTGCTTCGTAAGGCTCGGATTTTTTTGTTTTCATTTGAAGAACTGATTTATTATTTTGCTAGATTTGCGCTAATATAATCAACTGCAGCTCCTACAGTTTCGATTTGCTCCGCGTCTTCATCTGATATTTCTGTCCCAAATTCTTCTTCCAATTCAAGGACAAACTCCATTACACTAATTGAGTCCGCATTTAGATCATCTTTGATACTCATAGATTCGGTTACTTTCTCTGCATCAATATCAAAATGATTGGCAATTACTGCGGCTACTTTATGAAATACTTCTTCGTGTGTCACCTGTTTTCACCTCCACCGACTGACAAGAGAGTAAAATAGCTACTGTTCATTGTAGCGATTCTCTCCCTATTTGTCTACCTTTTTTCGTATTCCTCTATGAACAGGCACTCGAAACTATTGACTCACTTTGTCTACTTCTTCTTCAAAGTGGCTCACCAATTTAGAGACAACCTGGGTAGTCAACATCGTATGGATTTGTTGAATCGTTGTGGCAACAGCTGCCGGCCCAGTCGCCCCATGCGTTTTGATGACGGGTGCTTTTAATCCAAAGAGAACCGCACCGCCATATTTGGCATAATCCATTTTTCCTTTGACATCATGCAGACTATCTTTTAGAAGCAAGGCCCCGACTTTTCCCTTTACCCCAGAGGAAAGGATTGCCTCTTTTAATACGCCCATAATGTTCATGGCCGTTCCCTCAATTGTTTTTAGCACCGCATTACCAGTAAATCCGTCGGTAACGACCACATCCGCCACCCCATTCAAAAGGTCACGTGCTTCAACATTCCCAATAAAATGAATAGAGGGTTCCTGGCTAAGTAGCTCAAAAGCCTTTTTGGTCAATTCGCTGCCTTTTGTTTCTTCCGTGCCATTATTTAGTAACGCTACTCGGGGATTTGCTATCCCCCGCACGTTTTTGGCATAAAAAGATCCTAATATCCCATATTGTAATAGGTGCTCAGGTTTATTATCCGCATTCGCTCCTAAATCGAGCATATCAAATCCTTGATTACCTGTCATCACTGGCAAAGTGGACATTAAACCGGGACGTTCAATCCCTTTAATACGACCAACAATAAACAAACCAGCGGCTAATAACGCTCCTGTGTTACCTGCACTAAAAACGGCATCTGCATGCCCTGCTTTTACTGCCTGAGCAGCCAGTACCATTGACGCTTGTTTTTTCTTACGAATAGCCTTGACCGGTTCGTCTTCGCTATCAATCTTCTCATCAGTATGAATAATGGTTAGATTTGTTTCATCTGTAACATATTGACGTATTGCTGCTTCTTTCCCATATAATTGAAATTCAATATCGGGAAATTTTTTTTTGGCTAACATGACTCCCTCAACTATCGCTTTGGGAGCATCATCTCCGCCCATTGCATCGACGGCAATTCTCATGTCTGACGCACTCCTTTCTGACGCTTTCAGTATAACACAACTCCCTAATCAAAAAAGACATTTTCCTTATGGGATTCTTCTAAATAATTGGCCAATGCATGGTAACTTGGTACGACTTGCCAATTGGATTGTTTCCACAACCATTCTGCTTCTTGTTTGGCAACCTCCAAGACATTCGCGTGTTCAACAATATCGGCAATCAAAAATTCGGGCAAACCTGATTGTCGTTGACCAAAAATTTCACCTGGTCCCCTAAGTGCTAAATCCCGTTCACTCACAATGAAGCCATTGGTCGTTTCGGTCATCACTTTCATGCGTTCTTTTCCTACCTCATTTTTAGGATTGGCCACTAAAATACAATAGGAAGCAGACGCTCCACGACCAACGCGTCCTCTTAATTGATGCAATTGGGCTAAACCAAAACGATCCGCATCAATAATCACCATAAGCGTTGCGTTAGGTACATTCACCCCTACCTCAATCACAGTTGTCGAAACCAAAATTTGCAGTTCATTTTCTTTAAACTGTTCCATAATTTGCTCTTTTTCGGTCGGCTTCATCCTACCATGGAGCAAACCCACCGCAAACGTTGGTTCAAAAAAGCTTTGCAAATCTTCATAAATTTTCTGCGCATTCTGCACATCCAACATTTCTGATTCTTCAATTAGCGGACAAATAACATACATTTGATGTCCTTTTGCCATTTCCTTTTTTGCCCATTCCAATACGGTTTCCAGTTGTGGTGGTCGTACCCATCGCGTTTCAATCGGAATTCTTCCCTTTGGTAACTCATCAATCACCGACACATCCATTTCTCCATAGGCAGTAATGGCCAATGTCCGCGGAATTGGTGTTGCCGTCATGAATAATACATCTGGTTTCCAGCCTTTTTCCCGCAAAATTTTCCGTTGGTTGACCCCAAAGCGATGTTGCTCATCCGTGATGACCAAGCCTAAATAGGCAAAATCGACATCCTCTTGAATCAACGCATGTGTCCCAATCAAAATATCAATCGTGCCATTTTTTAATTCTGTCAGAATTTCTTTGCGCTCTTTGGATTTGGTTGAACCTGTTAGCAAAGCAATTGTTATATCCATCTGATCAAATAGAGTAACAAAACTTTCCATATGTTGTTGGGCTAGAATCTCGGTTGGCACCATCAACGCACCTTGAAAGCCAGCCGTAGTAGTTGCATAGAGTGCAAGAGCTGCGACAATCGTTTTTCCACTCCCCACATCGCCTTGCAGCAAACGTTGCATATGTTTGGGACTCTTCAAGTCTGCGCAAATCTCATTTGTTACTCGCTTTTGAGCAGCTGTTAGCTCGAACGGAAGTTGTTTAATAAAGGATTTTAACAGCTGGCTATCATAAGAAAGGACCAAACCATTCACTTCCGCTTTTTCGGCTTGTTTCAGTCCTTGCAACTTCATCTGAAATAAAAAGAATTCTTCAAAAACCACGCGTCGCTTTGCTTTTTTGTATTCCTCCATATTTGTTGGGAAGTGCATCGCGTAAATGGCTTGTTTTCTTGCCATCAATCGATATTTCTCAATCAACTGAATGGGAAGAATTTCCTCGATTTGCTCGCCATATTGCAAAAATCCTTGCTTGATGAGTTCTTGTAATGTCGTTTGGCGAATTTGTTTGCTTACATGATAGACCGGTGCAAAACTATCTTGTTTGCCACTACCAAAAATTTTCATGCCCGTCAGTGCCTTGCGCTTGGCATCCCATTTACCATAGACCACTATTTCCTCAGCCAAGACCACCTTATCCTTCAAATAGGGCTGATTAAAAAAAGAAACCTGAAACACATCATGATTTTGCATCATTCGAAACTGAAGCCGCGTTTTTTTATAACCAAAGCGACTCATCACTGCGGGAGAAACAACCGTCCCTTTAAGCGTAACTTTCTCTTGATCTTGAATTTCTGACAGTTGTCGTTCTTGAACATCCTCGTAACGGAAAGGATAGTACGTTAGCAACGATTCAATGGTTGTGATACCTAGCTCCGCTAAGGCATCTTGACGCTTTTTTCCTACACCTGCTAAAGCAGTTACCGCTTGTGTTAACATCCCAACTCACTTCCTTTCCTAGCGAAATAAAAAGCTCGAAAAAGCCAAAGATTGACTGATTCGAGCTTTTTTAGGATTATTCTGCTGCAAATAAGTACGGGTACACCGGTTGATTTCCTTCATGAATTTCCAATTCAATATCTGGGAATTCTTCGGCCAACACCTTTGCGTAAGCATCCGCTTCTTTTTGAGTGCCTTCTTCGCCGATAATGATGGTCACAATTTCAGTCTCTTCTGTAATCATTTTTCTTAAAGTTGTGACCCCAGCTTCAGTAATATCTTTGATGGATACTACGATGCTTCCATCGATCATCCCAAGAAAATCACCTTTTGTAATGGCAATCCCATCAATTTGCGTGTCTCGAATGGCGTGTGTAATTGATCCACTAACAACGCCTGCCAATGAGTCCGTCATCGCCTGTTTGTTTTCGTCTAAAGAAGCTGTTTCATTAAAGGCCAACATTGCGGACATCCCTTGTGAAACCGTCTTTGATGGCACAACAGCAACTGGAATTTCTGCCACTTCCGCAGCTTGATCAGCTGCCATAAAGATATTTTTATTGTTTGGCAATATAATCACTTTGTCAGCATTGACTTCTTCAATTGCTTTCACAATATCTTCAGTACTTGGATTCATGGTTTGACCACCACTAATGACATAATTGGCACCCAAACTCTTAAATAATTCTTGCACACCGCTTCCCGCAGCAATCGCAACAATTGCATATGGCAACCGCGCTTTTGGCTTGCCTGTTTCTTGGGCGTCATGTTCTAGAATTGTCTCATGTTGCAAACGCATATTATCGACTTTTATTTTGACTAATGAACCGAATTTTTGTCCATAATTCATAACATCACCGGGATGTTCTGTGTGCACATGGACTTTAATAATTTCATCATCGTTGACCACTAAAAGTGAATCTCCAAGTTCATTCAAATAATTGCGGAACGTTTCATAGTCAAATGTGGAATCAACTGTGGGTCCTTCGCCAATTTTCACCATAATTTCTGTACAGTAGCCATAACGGATATCTTCCGTTGCTAATTGGCCTTGAACGCTACGATGATGTTCAGCATTCACCATTTCATCCATTGCGGCAGGGGTTGCAACAATCTCTTCTGGTTGATACTCACCCGTTAATGCTCCTAAAAAACCTTCGTAAATAAACAGTAGGCCTTGTCCACCACTGTCCACGACCCCAACTTCTTTTAAAACTGGCAATAAGTCAGGTGTTTTGGCCAAAGCACGCTTTGAACCAGTCACAACAGCATGCATTACTTCTATACAATCATCTGTTTCAGCAGCTTTCCGTTCGCCAAATTCAGCACCAATTCTAGCAACGGTTAAAATCGTCCCCTCAACTGGTTTCATAACCGCTTTATAGGCGGTTTCCACACCACGTGTAAATGCTTGTGCTAATTCTTGAGCAGTCAGGGTCTCCACTGATGGAATTTGTTTTGCAAATCCTCTAAACAATTGCGATAAAATAACTCCGGAATTCCCACGAGCGCCCATTAACAATCCCTTTGATAAACGATTCGCTAATTCGCCTACTTGTTCAGATGCGGAATCACTGACAGCTTTCGCTCCACTCGTCATCGATAAATTCATATTGGTTCCCGTATCCCCATCGGGTACTGGAAAAACATTTAAAGAATTGACATATTCTGCATTGATTTGTAGACGATTAGCGCCGGCTTGTACCATTTCTTGGAACTGGCCCGCACTTATATTCGTTACTTTCACTGATAATCCTCCTTAAGATCAACAAACTGTACTTATTTTATTAGTCGGGCAGCACTCGTACTCCTTGAACAAAAACATTCACAGAGTTCGCGGTAATTCCGAGCATCGTTTCCAAATTGTACTTCACTTTTTCTTGTACGTTTCGTGAAACCTCTGAAATTTTTGTACCATAGCTTACAATTGTATAAACATCAACTGCAATCCCATTTTCTTCTTGGCGTACAACAACACCACGTGAATAATTTTCTTTTCTTAAAATTTCATTGATATTGTCTTTAATTTGATTTTTGCTTGCCATACCGACAATGCCAAAAACATCTGTTGCTGCACCGCCCACAACTGTCGCAATGACTTCATTTGAAATTTCAATCATGCCAGATGCATTTTTCATTTTTACAGCCATAAGATAGCCTCCTTAATAGACTTTTCGCCTATTTTCTACTATAGTATTCTAACATAGCTACAATCGAAATAAAAGAACGAGTACCTTTCCTAAACGAAATCCTTCATTTTACTTGAAAATGACAGCCTTTAATTTACCTTTTTTCTTAAAAAAAGTCAATTGCAGATCAATTTTTTCTTGCATAATTGCCTTCTTTATGATAAATTCATTTAGTATGAGCCAAAGTAGCGGCTAACAATCAAGGCAAAGGAGGAAACACACACATGGCTAAAGTTTGCTATTTCACAGGACGTAAAACAACTAGTGCAAATAACCGTTCACACGCAATGAATGCTACAAAGCGTACAGTTAAACCAAATTTACAAAAAGTTCGCGTAATGGTTGATGGAACACCAAAGAAAGTTTGGGTGTCAGCTCGCGCTTTGAAATCTGGTAAAGTAGAACGCGTATAATTGAAAAATTTTATGAGTAATGGACCGTTCGTCAGACGAACGGTTTTTTTATTTCATGAATTTTTCTTGTCGTTTTCCCTCCCGTCCACCTAGAACGATGAGAATGTGGTAAACTGAAACCATTCTATAACGTTAAGAGACTGGAGGATATTTTCGTGTCAACTTTTCGTCACTATTTGCACAACCATCGCTTTTTTTTATGGGCAAGCTTTCTTTTACCGGCACTCCTTCTTGCAGGAATTTATTTAAGCATTGGCATTTATCCAGGAAGCACAAGAAGTATTCTTGCCAGCGATGCATTCGCACAGTTTTCAAATTTCCATGCTAGCTTTCAAAATATGTTACTTGGCAAACAGAGTTATTTTTATACTTGGAATGCTTCACTCGGATTAAACTACCTCTCTTTGGTTTCTTACTATTTAGGTGGCTTATTTACTCCGCTCGTGCTGTTCTTTCCCAATCACTATATGCCAGATGCGCTATATGCCCTAACCCTGATTAAAATAGGGACAGCAGGACTTAGTTTTTGGTTATTTGCGAATCACACATTCAAACTTTCTCGGTGGAACCAACTAACTTTATCGAGTTGCTACGCTTTGATGTCCTTTGCAATTGCCCACTCTGAAATTATTATGTGGCTAGATACATTTACCTTTCTCCCACTGATTATTTGGGGTATTCATCGACTTATCCAGCAACAGCGGCCAGGATTATTATTCACCAGTTACACGCTTTTGTTTATTTCCAATTTTTATATGGGCTTTATGGTGGCGTTATTTTCTGGTCTATACTACCTTGTACTTCTCTTCTCCCAATGGAAAGAGGTAAAGCAGAGCCTTCTTCGCTATCTTTTTACAGCAGCTCTCGCCGTCGGAACGGCTATGATTACTCTGTTACCGACCTATCTCGATTTAAAAACAAACGGTGAAGAATTGACAAAAATCACTTCCTTGAAAACAGAGGCTACGGGTGTCTTCGATTTTTTTATTAAAAATATGGTTGGCGTTTACGATACAACAAAATATGGATCCATCCCATTTATTTATATTGGTTTGCTTCCTCTAACATTGTTTCTCTTCTACTTTTTGGTACGCACCATCCCGTGGCAAAAAAAACTTGGCTTTGCTTTATTGGCTGGACTATTGATTACTAGTTTTTATTTTCAACCGCTAAATTTATTATGGCAAGGCATGCATGCCCCGAATATGTTTTTGTTTCGCTATTCCTTTTTGCTCTCATTTCTTGTCATCTTATTAGCTGGATATGGTTGGGAAGCACTAACGTATAAAAGAATTCCTATTTATTTGGCTGGCAATCTATTCCTGTTGATTTGCTTTACAATCACTTACTTCACACTGAACAAACATGATTACAGTTATTTACATCTTCATTCTTTTGTCCTGACACTCGTTTTTATTGGACTGTACACTATTTGCACAGTCAACTTATCGTTTCATCTTCTATCATTCAAACAATTTTCCTTATTGTTATTACTTTGTTCATTCGTTGAAGTCGGCTTGAATACAAACGGCATGATTCATGGTATTTTGGATGATTGGAATTATGCCTCTCGAAGTTTGTATACAGACCCGTATCCTTCGATTAAAGCACTTGTCGACCAAACAAAAGAAACCAATCAGACCTTTTATCGTTTAGAAAATTTAGATGGGGTGTCACCCAATGATAGCATCAATTATGGTTACAGTGGTGTCAGTCTCTTCTCCTCCATACGTAATCGCCATTCTTCTAGCTATCTAAACCAACTTGGGTTTCGTTCTAGCGGAACCAACCTAAACATCCGTTACAACAACAACACTCTTTTGATGGATGCTTTTACTGGTATGAAGTACAACATCGCTTCTACGCCCATTAGTAAATATGGTTTTGAACAAAAGGCTACTGAAGGAAATTACTCCTTGTATGAAAATAAACACGCATTGTCTTTGGGTTATTTAGCCCCTACTGATGATCAAGCTGTCACAACTTATGACAACGACAATCTACTCAATCAAACCACTTTGATGAATTATTTATCTGGATTAAATTTAGACTATTATTCGCTAATACCTATCCGGGTCATTAATACAACCAATACAACGATTGAACCACAAGGAAATCAAATAACCTATAAAGAAATCGCAAGTAATTTAGCCAAAGATGTGACCTGGGACGTGACCGTGCCAGCGAACACCCAAGCCTATTTAAGCTTGTATCCTACGAACTATAATGATCTTCAAAGTTCTACCGTTACCATTCGTGTCAACGGTACAGAGCGCAAGACACAAATGAATATCAATGGTCAATACTATGATTTGGGTTATTATCCAACGGAAACGACCATTACCTTTGCTGCCAGCTTTTATGGGACGGATCAAGTCTCCTTTCAGACACCAAAAGTGGTTGCGTTGGATACGCTCGCTTACCAACAAGCCGTTAATGCAATTCAAAAGCAACAGGTTGAGATGAAAACGACCAATCGAGGTGCTTCAACAACCATTACGACTACGAAGGAGCAGTCCTTGATTACCACCATTCCATATGACAAAGGTTGGAGTGCAACCATCGATGGAGAAAAAGCAGCTATTTCATCGTTCCAAGATGCGTTTGTCAAAGTTACGATTCCAAAAGGGACCCATACCGTGGTCTTCAGCTATCTTCCTGCGGGATTTTTAGTTGGACTGTCAAGCAGCTTAATCTCCTTGACGCTTTTTGTCTCTTACCAATGGATCAATCAAAAAAAAAAAGAAAAAAACACTAGCATTCTCTCCTCCGTTCTCCTAACATGAAAAGGAGAACTGGATTAAGAATCCATAGACAAGTTCTTCCCTTAACTTATTATCGTTGAGGAAAGGCTTGTCTTTTTTTATTTTGTTCTTTTATCTCACGTGACCGTTTCCAGAAAAGCCAATGTGCATAAACCTAATAATATTAGGTTTTTCCCTATTTTCAGAAATAATTTTTAGAATTTTCTGTCGTTTGATAAAAAAATTGGTTTACACAGCTTGCTAACCATGTTATATTTTTTTACATGAAAGATAAACAGGAATGGTAAGCGTTAGAATAACCGAAACGGAAAAAGGATGGGATGAACAATGCCAAAAGAAAAAAAGACTGCTGCAGAGATTAAAGCGATTGTTGAGAAAGAACATGTGCGTTTTCTACGCCTGATGTTTACTGACATCATGGGAACAATTAAAAATGTTGAAGTCCCTGTCTCTCAACTAGACAAAGTTTTAGAAAATAAAATGATGTTTGATGGCTCTTCCATTGAAGGATTTGTTCGTATTGAAGAAAGTGACATGTACCTACACCCAGATTTGGATACTTGGATGATTTTCCCATGGGAAAGTGAACATGGCAAAGTTGCGCGTTTAATTTGTGATATCTTCAACCCCGATGGCACACCGTTTGCTGGTGATCCCCGTGGAAATCTAAAACGTGCTTTAGCTGATATGGAAAAAGCCGGTTTTACTTCATTTAACTTAGGACCTGAACCTGAATTCTTCCTATTCAAGCTTGCTCCAGATGACAGCATTACGACTGAATTAAACGACCAAGGTGGCTATTTTGATTTCGCCCCTACTGATTTAGGTGAAAACTGCCGTCGTGATATCGTATTAGAATTAGAAAACTTAGGCTTTGAAGTAGAAGCATCTCACCATGAAGTTGCTCCAGGACAACACGAAATTGACTTCAAATACGCAAATGCCGTTGAAGCATGTGACAACATCCAAACATTTAAACTAGTTGTCAAAACAATTGCCCGCAAACATGGTCTTCATGCAACCTTTATGGCAAAACCATTATTTGGTATCAATGGATCAGGAATGCATTGCAACATGTCTTTATTTAAAGGATCTGAAAATGCCTTCTTTGATAAAGATGGCGATATTCAATTATCGACTACTGCTTACCATTTCTTAGCAGGTTTGATGAAACATGCCAAAGCCTTTACAGCAATTTGTAACCCAACAGTGAACTCTTACAAACGTCTTGTACCAGGCTATGAAGCTCCCGTATATATTGCATGGTCAGGACGCAATCGTTCGCCATTGATTCGTGTACCAGAATCAAGAGGGTTATCAACACGTTTAGAATTACGATCAGTTGACCCAACCGCAAATCCATACCTAGCGCTAGCAGCACTTCTAACGGCTGGTTTAGACGGTGTGAAAAATGAATTAGAACCACCAAAATCAGTTGACCGCAACATCTATGTGATGACTGAAGCAGAACGTGAAGCAGCTCATATTTATGATTTACCAGGTACCTTGCAAGCTTCTCTGGAAGAATTGAAAAATGATCAAGTCATTGTCGATTCTCTAGGCAAACACATTTTCAACAATTTCTACGAAGCTAAAACGATTGAATGGCAAGCATTTGGCCAAGCCGTAACAGAGTGGGAACGCGAACAGTATCTAGAATTATATTAAGATAAATGAAATAAAAAAACGGACTGTACATGAATTGATTCACCAAGATAATGAGTTCAATTGCTAATTATCTTGCGGAAATCTTCATTCAGTCCGTTTTTTTTAGTATCTTACTTCTTTTAGATAGAGTCCTTCTGGGTGGGCAGTCGGTCCTGCAAGTTGTCTATTTTTGCTCGCAATAATGCTAGGAATACTTGTTTCATCCAAGCGACCATTCCCAATTTTCAATAAGGTTCCAACTAAAATACGAATCATTTTGTACAAAAAGCCATCACCACGAAATGTAAAAACTAATTCACTCAACGACTCATCATACGTCATGGTCGCTTCGTAGATGGTTCGTGTTTTATCCTCTACCGAACTCCCGCTTGCACAAAAGGCACTAAAATCATGGGTACCAAGTAAATCAGGGAGCGCACGCTCGATTTTTGTCAGGTCTAAAGGATACGGATAATAGCTAGCATAATGCCTCCGAAATGGGCTTCGTGGCTTTCCAATTTGTACGTGGAACTCATAAACTTTCTCCTTTACAAGATACCTTGCATGAAAGGCCTCTGTCACCTCTTCTATCTTTATTACAGCAATATCTTCCGGTGTTTGCGTATCCAAGGCAAAACGCATTTTTTCAAGAGGTCTTGCTTGCGGATAATCAAAATGAATAACCTGACCAAGTGCATGTACTTTAGCATCCGTTCGTCCAGATCCATGGACCATAATCGGCTGGCTTGCCATTTTCGATAAAGTTCGCTCTAATTCTTCTTGTACCGTTCTTCCCTCTGATTGACGTTGAAACCCATTAAAGAGTGTCCCATCATAAGCAATGAGTGCTTTGTATCTAACCATGATTCATTCCTTCCCGAAAATGAGAGTCTATCCGTGTCGCTTTCCGTTTTTTATTCTTACAAAAACGGGAAACTTTCTGGATACACTCTCATTTCTTTAGTTTCTCAAAATTATTAACAATGCTGTCACAAAAATGAACGCTACTACAACCAATGTATCGCGAAGATGCCAATGAAGAATCCGGTACTTGGTTCTCCCTTCTCCTCCTTGATAGCCTCGTGCCTCCATGGCAGTTGCAAGATCTTCTGCACGATTAAAGCTACTAACAAATAATGGGATTAGCAATGGTACAATAGCTTGCATTTTTTGAATTAAATTTCCCTCGCCAAAATCGACACCCCTTGCTCGCTGGGCATTCATAATCTTTTCTGTTTCATCCATCAAAGTTGGAACAAAACGCAATGCAATTGACAACATCAATGATATTTCATGTACTGGAAATTTGATAACCTTTAGCGGTCGCAAAATATATTCTAAAGCATCAGACAATTCGAGTGGCGGTGTACTCAACGTTAACAATGTCGACATAAAAATAATTAATACAAACCGACAAAAAATAAATAGCCCATTACGAACACCAAATTCTGTCAGCCGAAGAACTCCCCATTGCCAATAAATCGTCCCTCCTGATGTAAAGAACATTTGTAACGCCACAGTAAAAACAATTAACCAGAGCAACGGTCGAACACCTTTCCAGAAAAAGGCGAGACTAATATTTGAAAGAGCAATAGCACCTAACGTAAATGCTGCTAAAAAAAGATAACTTTGCCAATTATTCGCTAAGAAAATAATTCCTATGAAATAAAAACTGCCCACTAACTTTGCTCGAGGGTCTAATTTATGAATGAACGAATCTCCTGGTATATAGCGACCAAAAATTAACTTATTCATCATTTTTTTGGTCCTCCTTGGCTAAAATACTCGTTGCCAGTTCCTTCGCCGTTAATGGCAACGCATCAAAAGTAACCCCTTTTGCCATCAATTTTTGAGCAAACCGCGTTGCAGTGGGCACACCCAATTGTTTTTCTTCAAGCCATGCAACATTTTGAAAGACTGTCCTTGGCGTTCCTTCTTTCACTAACTGACCTTTTTCAAGAACGTATACATAATCGGCAAAATCCGCTACATCATCCATCAAGTGTGTCACTAAAACAATTGTCATCTTTTTTTGTTGATGCAACAAATCAAACATAGCCATCATTTCTTTTCTACCCTGTGGATCAAGTCCTGCTGTCGGTTCATCAAGAACTAACACTTCGGGTTCCATTGCCAAAACTCCCGCAATCGCAACACGTCTCATCTGCCCTCCCGATAAATCAAAAGGCGACTTCTCTAAGACATCTTCTGGAAGTCCCACTAATTCGATGTATTCCTTCGCTAAACGTTTCGCCTCTTCATCAGAAACACCAAAATTTTTGGGTCCGAACATGATGTCTTTTTCTACCGTTTCCTCAAAAAGCTGTGCTTCAGGAAATTGAAAGACAATCCCAACTTTCTTTCGAATAGGCTTTAGATTTTTATTATTTGTTTCTGGCTTAATTATTCGATCACCAATTGTCACAGTGCCTGTTGTGGGTTTTAATAATGCATTAAGGTGTTGCAACAATGTGGATTTTCCTGAACCCGTATGGCCAACAATAGCAGTATAACTACCATCTTTGATCCTCATGTCCAGATGAAACAACACACGCTGTTCAAAGGGCGTATTCGGTTGATACGTGAAATCTACTTGTTCAAAACGGATGTCCATAGCCAATCAACCATTCCTTCCTCAGATAGATAATAATCAGGGACTGCTAACCCTTGATCTTTTAAAACTTGTTTTAGCTTTTCTGGAAAAGGTAAGTCAAGTCCTAGCTCAATTAATTTAGGTCCTTCTGAAAAAATGTCTTCCGGTGTCCCCTCTTTTACTAACTGGCCCTGTTTCATTACAAAGATTCGATTGGCGTTGGCCGCTTCATCAATGTCATGTGTAATTGAAATGACCGTTAGTTGACTTTCCTCTTTAATCTTTTTTATTGCCTCTATCACTTCATATCGTCCTTCTGGATCAAGCATACTGGTTGCTTCATCTAGTATAATAATATCTGGTCGTAAGGCAACAACTCCCGCAATAGCGACCCTTTGCTTTTGACCACCGGAAAGGCGCGCTGGTTCTCTTGTGGCAAATTCACTCATACGAACTTGTTCTAACGCATCTTTTACCCTTTTCACCATTTCTTCCCGCGGAATCCCTTGATTTTCCATACCAAATGCAACATCATCTTCAACCGTTGCTCCTACGAACTGGTTGTCTGGATTTTGAAACACCATCCCAACTGCTTTTCGGATTGTCCAAATATTTTCTTCAGAAAGATATTGGCCAGCAACACTGACCTTCCCTTCCGCAGGCAATAATAAACCATTGATTGTTTTTGCTAAAGTTGATTTTCCTGACCCATTGTGTCCTATTATTGCAATCCATTCCCCAGGATATACTTGTAGAGATACTTGTTTGATTGCAGGGTGGCTGTCTTCTGGTTGGTACATAAAGGTGATATTTTCTAATTTAACTATCGGTTCCATTCTCTTACCCCCGCTATTCTTTCTTCATAAAACACTACCAAAAAAAAGCCTTGCACGCAATCACTCAGAGCAGAATTTGCTTTTTTTTACTCTCCATCATCTGTCAAGACAGGTAATCGAGAGTAAAAAAAAACACCAACATCTTATGATGAGTGCTTACCCCTTGACTAATCAAGGGGTAGCGCTGAGCTAGACTCGGAATAATATTCCAACATCATAACACTCTTTTTGCATCGATAAAATGATGATAAGTGTGATTTTATACTAATTCTAGGATAACCATTTTGGCAGCGTCTCCGCGTCTTGGTTCAGTTTTCAAAATACGAGTATAGCCACCTTGGCGATCAGCATAACGAGGAGCGATATCACTAAACAACTTTTGTAAAGCTGATTCGATAACGATTTCTTCGTTTTCTTCACGTACGCTAGCAACTTCATTGCGAACAAATGCAGCAGCTTGACGACGTGCATGTAAATCACCGCGTTTTCCTAAAGTGATCATTTTTTCTGTAGTTGAACGAACTTCTTTCGCACGAGCTTCTGTCGTTACAATACGTTCGTTAATGATTAAATCAGTTGTTAAATCACGCAACATCGCTTTACGTTGACTTGATGTGCGACCTAATTTACGATAACTCACTTGGTTTCCCTCCTTTTAAAAGGTTTAATCGTCTTTACGTAACCCTAATCCTAAATCATGTAATTTGGCTTTCACTTCTTCTAGCGATTTTCTTCCTAAATTACGGACTTTAATCATTTCAGGTTCAGACTTATTCGTTAATTCTTGTACAGTATTAATACCTGCACGTTTTAGACAGTTATAAGAACGTACAGATAAGTCTAATTCTTCAATTGTCATTTCCAACATTTTTTCTTTTTGTGTTTCTTCCTTTTCAACCATGATTTCAGCATTTTTTGCTTCATCTGTAAGGTTAACAAAGATATCTAAATGTTCGGTCATGATTTTTGCAGCCAAACTCATTGCATCTAATGGTTCAATTGAACCATCTGTCCAAATTTCCATCGTTAATTTGTCAAAATCATCACGACGACCAACTCGCGTATTTTCTACTTGATAATTTACACGACGAACTGGTGTATAGATAGAATCGACTGGTAACACACCAATTGGCATGTCATCTTTTTTGTTTTCATCTGCTTGAACATACCCACGACCAGGCTTCACTGTTAAGCGTGCATGGAAGGTAGCTCCATCAGAAACGGTACAGATATACATATCTTTATTCAGGATTTCCACATCACTATCAACGATAATATCGCCAGCAGTGACCGTTGCAGGACCTGTAATATCGATTTCAAGGGTTTTTTCATCTTCGCCATACAATTTTAATGCTAGGCCTTTAATATTCAAGATGATTTGAGCCACGTCTTCTCGAACACCCTTTATTGTTGAGAATTCGTGCAATACGCCATCTATTTGAATATTAGTGATTGCTGCCCCAGGCAAAGAAGATAACAAAATACGACGTAGGGAATTTCCTAAAGTAGTTCCATAACCACGTTCAAGTGGCTCTACAATGAACTTGCCATAATCTTTCTCTTCATCAATCTTTGCAATTCTTGGTTTTTCGAATTCAATCATTCTTATCTCTTACCCCTTTCAAACGAAAAGTGTCTTGTTCAATGACGCGATACGGATATTGCTCAAATGAGAAGCACTCATTAAACACGACGGCGTTTTGGAGGGCGGCACCCATTATGAGGTACTGGAGTCACGTCACGGATTGCTGTTACTTCCAAGCCTGCTGCTTGTAATGAACGAATAGCTGCTTCACGTCCTGAACCAGGACCTTTTACGGTTACCTCTACTGTTCTTAATCCGTGTTCCATTGCTGCTTTAGCTGCAGTTTCTGCTGCCATTTGAGCGGCAAAAGGAGTTGATTTTCTACTTCCTTTGAAACCTAATGCACCAGCTGATGACCATGCTAACGCGTTACCATGAGTATCAGTGATCATGACGATTGTATTGTTGAATGTTGAATGGATATGTGCAATCCCAGCTTCAATATTCTTTTTCACACGGCGTTTACGACTCACTTTTTTTGCTGCCATGAAGTTATAACCTCCTTCACTTTAAAATCAATTATTTTTTCTTGCCTGCGACTGTTTTAGACGGGCCTTTACGAGTACGTGCATTGTTTTTCGTGTTTTGTCCACGAACTGGCAATCCACGACGATGACGGATACCACGGTATGAACCGATTTCCATCAAGCGTTTAATGTTTAAGTTGATTTCACGACGTAAATCACCTTCAACTTTTAACTTATCAACTTCAGCACGAATGGCATCTGTTTGTTCATTCGTTAAATCACGAACACGAACTTCTTCAGAAACACCAGCGTTTGCTAAAATTTGTTTAGCAGTCGTATTTCCAATACCATAAATATAAGTAAGAGAAACGACTACACGTTTATCACGAGGAATATCTACTCCTGCAATACGAGCCATAGCTTGTTACACCTCCGATTATCCTTGACGTTGTTTATGTTTTGGATTTGCTGGGCAAATCACCATAACGCGTCCTTTACGACGAATTACTTTACAATGTTCGCACATTGGTTTTACTGATGGTCTTACTTTCATGATAATACCTCCTGTGGTTTTACGGAGTACAATTACTTAAAGCGATATGTAATACGGCCACGGTTCAAATCATACGGTGAAAGCTCAACCGTTACTTTATCTCCAGGCAGAATTCGAATGTAATGCATTCTAATCTTTCCTGAAACAGTTGCTAGAACTTGATGTCCGTTTTCCAATTCGACTTTAAACATTGCATTCGGCAAAGTTTCGACGACTGTACCTTCGACTTCAATCATATCTTCTTTTGCCACGCACAGTACCTCCTTGTACTTTTTCGCATTTTCACACGATAAAACGGCGGAATGCAATGCTTCCACCTAATAATCTTCAAGACTTCTAAAGCTAGAAGTCAGACTGAAACATTGTAACATGTTTCTGCAAATACATCAAGAAAAAGTCATTGCACCTGTGTGTCGGCAATCGATCGTTACTCGATAATTTTTTTTACATCTGCAAATACAGCATCGATTTCACGATTGCCATCAATAGATTGCAACAAACCTTGATCTTTGTAATACTTGAGAATTGGTTCGCTACCTTTGATATTGACAGCTAGACGATTTTTGACCGTCTCAGGCTTATCATCTTCACGTTGATAAAAATTGTGGCCACCACATTTATCACAGGTTCCTTCAACCTTTGTCGGATTGAATACTTTATGATAGGTTGCACCGCAATCACGGCACATGAAGCGTCCAGTTAATCGATCAACTAAAATAGATTCAGGGACATGAATCTCAATCACCGCATCCAGTTTCTTTCCAAGTTCATTTAACATTGCATCCAAAGCTTTGGCTTGATCAAGTGTACGGGGAAAGCCATCTAACAAGAAGCCATGGTCCGTATCAGGTTCAGCTAAGCGTTCTTTCACAATGCCATTGGTGACTTCATCAGGAACTAATTCGCCTTGATCCATGTATGATTTTGCTTTTAATCCTAATTCTGTTTTGTTTGCCATTGCCGCACGAAACATATCTCCAGTCGAAATATGCGGAATATCGTATGCAGCAACAATTCTTTCTGCTTGAGTCCCTTTTCCTGCACCAGGAAGACCCATTAAAACGAGGTTCATTCTGCTTCCTCCTTATAAGTTCTTGAATAGTGTTGAGGTAAATTCCTCAACACTTCAATCACTTGTTAATTCATAAAGCCAGTATAATGACGTTTTAGCATTAATCCTTCAAGCTGTTTAGCAGCTTCCAAAGCAACACCTATTACAATTAACAAACTCGTTCCACCTAGTCCGATGGATTGTGGTAAATTCCAAATCATTTGTGCAATGATTGGAACCAATGCAACTAGTCCCAAAAAGATAGAACCAACTGTACTCAATCGCATTAAAACTGCTGAAACATAGTCTTCCGTTCCTTTACCAGGTCGAACACTTGGAATATAACTTCCTTGTTTTTGCAAGTTTTCCGCCAATTTTTCTGGATTGACTTGAACAAATGCATAGAAGAAAGTAAATGCTACAATCAAAATTGTATAAATTGTTGCACCAGGCACGGTATTGTAACTAAATATGGTTGTTATAACCGAATACCAAGATTCGTTTTGATAGGAACTTCCTAATGCTTGGATAATCGCACTCGGAGTTGTAATAAATGAACTAGCAAAAATGACAGGGATAACTCCAGCAGCATTTACTTTTAATGGTAAGTAGCTACTTGTTGGAGCACCGGTAATTCTTTTGGTGTATTGAATAGGAATCTTACGTTCTGCTTGTTGGAAATATGTGACAAGCGTTACGATAACTAATACGGCAATGATCAAAATTGTTACAAAAATTCCAGATTTCCATAAGTCAGAAGAAGGGACATTCACAAAATAATCTTCATAGAGTTCCTTCACACTAACAGGTAATCTTGAAATAATGCCGGCAAAGATAATCATTGACACGCCATTTCCGATTCCTTTTTCAGTAATTTGTTCTCCTAACCATGTAACGAACATCGTTCCTGCAGTTAAGATAATCCCAATTGTTACAAATGTTTTCCAGTTAGGATTGTTAACAAATCCATATTGGGTATAAAAGTTAAAGCCCGCTGTTAATGTCATTGATTGCAAAAATGCAAGCACTAAGGTTAGATACCGTGTTGCTTGATTGAGCTTTTTACGTCCCACTTCACCTTGCTTCGACCATTCCACAAAACGAGGAACAATATCCATTTGCAACAATTGAACAATAATTGATGCAGTAATGTACGGGGAAACCCCCATCGAAAAAATGGAGAAGTTCTGCATGGCACTACCACTTACCAGGTTTAACATACCTAAAAATGGTAAATCTGCGATATCTTGAAGTCGATTTGCATTCACACCAGGCACAGTAACGTGCGCACCAATACGAAATACAAACAATATCAATACTGTAAATAGAATTCTTGAGCGAATATCTTTAACTTTAAAAGCATCCTTCAAAAGTTTAAGCATTAGATCACCTCAATTGATCCACCAGCAGCTACGATGACTTCTTCTGCTGTTTTAGAGAATTTCGCAGCTTTTACCGTTAATTTTTTCGTTAACTCTCCGTTACCCAATACTTTAATTCCAGCTTTTTCATTTTTCACGATTCCAGCTTCAATTAAAGTAACTGGTGTAATTTCAGCTCCATCTTCAAAACGGTTTAAAAGTTCCACATTTACAACTGCATATTCCTTGCGGTTAATATTTGTGAATCCACGTTTTGGTAAACGACGGAATAAAGGTGTTTGACCCCCTTCAAATCCTAAACGTACACCGCCACCTGAACGTGCTTTTTGACCTTTTTGTCCACGCCCTGCTGTCTTACCATTACCAGATGATGTTCCACGTCCAACGCGATTACGCACTTGACGAGAGCCTTCTGCAGGTTTTAATTCATGAAGATTCATGGTTTGGCACCTCCTTAATCAAACTAAATCCAAATTTTTAAACTTCTTCTACGTCCACTAAGTGAGCGATTGTGTTGACCATACCTTTGATTGCATCATTGGCTGGTTTTACCACAGAACTGTCCACTTTACCAAGACCTAACGCTTTTACAGTTGCGCGTTGGTTTTGAGGACGTCCAATAATACTGCGTTTTAATGTAATTCTTAATTCAGCCATTATAGTTGTCCTCCTTACCCGATAATTTCTTCAACTGATTTGCCGCGAAGTGAAGCTACTTCTTCAGCACGTTTTAATTGTTTTAGACCGTCAACAGTTGCGCGAACAACGTTAATTGGTGTGTTTGAACCTAATGATTTAGATGTGATATCAGATACCCCAGCTAATTCCAATACGGCACGAACTGGTCCACCAGCAGCTACCCCAGAACCTTCTACAGCAGGTTTCATTAAGATACGTCCACCGCCAAATACACCGATTACTTCGTGAGGGATTGTAGAACCAACCATTGGCACTTCTACTAGGTTTTTCTTAGCATCTTCAACAGCTTTACGGATTGCTTCTGGTACTTCTTGTGCTTTACCAGTACCGAAACCAACGTGTCCATTTTTATCGCCAACAACGACTAAAGCTGCGAAACGTAAACGACGTCCACCTTTTACAACTTTTGTAACACGGTTAATCGCAACGACGCGGTCTTCTAATTCCAAGTGTTTTGGATCAATATAAACCATGAATGGTGTTCCTCCTTCTCCTAAAATTCTAGTCCATTTTCGCGTGCGGCTTCAGCTAAAGCTGCTACACGGCCATGGTAAAGGTATCCACCACGGTCAAAGACTACTACTTTAATACCTTTTTCTGTTGCACGTTCTGCGATTAATTTACCGACAGCTTGTGCTTGTTCTGATTTGTTTCCACCTGAAATTTCTTTATCTAAGGCAGAGGCACTTGCTAGCGTCACACCCGCTACGTCATCAATAATTTGAGCGTAGATGTTTTTGTTAGAACGGAAAATGTTCAAGCGTGGGCACTCAGCAGTACCAGAGATTTTGTTACGGACGCGACGATGTCTTTTTTGACGTGTCTTATTCTTATCTGGTTTTGAAATCACAATTGTCACCTCTTTAATTTTTTTTATGCAATTTTGGCTAAATAATCGTAACGACGATTATTTACCAGTTTTACCTTCTTTACGACGAACAAATTCACCAACATAGCGAATTCCTTTGCCTTTATATGGTTCTGGCGGACGTACACCACGGATGTTCGCTGCTAATTCACCAACTGCTTCTTTGCTAATTCCTTTAACAATGACAGATGTGTTCGCAGGTACTTCAATGGTAATACCTTCTGGAGCAACGATTTCAACTTGGTGTGAATAACCTACGCTTAATACAAGTTTTGATCCTTGTAATTGAGCACGGTACCCAACCCCAATTAATTCTAAAGCTTTTTGGAAGCCTTCGCTAACACCAACAACCATATTGTTGAAGTTCGCACGAGTTGTTCCATGGATTGTTTTCATTTCTTTGCTGTCATCAGGACGAGTGAATGTTACTTCATTTCCTTCGATATTCATTTGGATATCTTCAGAGAATGTACGTGTTAATTCACCTTTAGGTCCTTTAACTGTAATGTCACTTCCGTTTTGTTTTACTTCAACACCAGCAGGAAGGACAACAATTTTATTACCGATACGACTCACTTAGAGACACCTCCTTGTGTAATTTATTTGATTACCATACATAAGCGACAACTTCGCCGCCAATATTTTTAGCTCGTGCTTCTTTGTCAGTGATTACACCTTCAGAAGTTGAGATAATTGCAATTCCTAAACCGTTTAAAACTTTTGGTACTTCGTCAGATTTTACGTAAGCACGTAAGCCAGGTTTAGAGATGCGTTTCAAGTTAGTGATAACACGTTCACCATTTTTTCCATATTTCAAGAAGACACGGATCACGCCTTGTTTGTCATCTTCGATATATTCAACATCGCGAACGAAACCTTCATTTTTTAAGATTTCTGCAATATCACGTTTGATTTTTGAAGCAGGTACTTCTAAAACTTCGTGTTTCACCATATTGGCATTACGAATTCGAGTTAGAAAATCTGCAATTGGATCTGTCATGACCATTAGATGATTTACCTCCTTTATGCGAGTTTACTTGTTTACCAGCTAGCTTTCTTCACGCCGGGAATTTGACCTTTGTAGGCAAGTTCGCGGAAGCAAATACGGCAAAGTTTAAATTTACGATAAACTGAATGTGGACGTCCACAACGTTCACAGCGAGTATACTCTTGAGTTGAGTGTTTTGCTGGACGTTTGTTTTTAGCAATCATTGATTTTTTAGCCACGTAGTTCGCCTCCTTTTTTTATTTTTGGAATGGCATGCCTAATTGCGTTAACAACTCACGAGATTCTTCATCTGTGTTTGCTGTCGTTACAATAACGATATCCATCCCACGTACTTTATCTACCAAATCATAATCTACTTCTGGGAAGATTAATTGTTCTTTCACACCTAACGTATAGTTTCCACGTCCGTCAAATGCTTTTTTGCTCACACCATGGAAGTCACGTACACGTGGTAGAGATACAGAGACTAATTTATCTAAGAATTCATACATTCTTTCGCCACGTAGCGTTACTTTTGCTCCAATAGGCATTCCTTCACGTAAACGGAATCCAGCGATTGATTTTTTTGCTTTCGTAATTAAAGGTTTTTGACCTGAAATTAATTGTAATTCTTCTACTGCTTTATCTAAATTCTTTGCGTTTGATACTGCATCACCCACACCCATGTTGATAACAATTTTATCAACTTTTGGTGCTTCCATGATTGAGCTATATTCAAACTTTTCCATCAATGATGGAACCACTTCACTCGTATATTTTTCTTTAAGGCGGTTCATTTAGTAAGCTCCTCCTTCCTTCGTTTGATTATTTATCTAGAACTTCACCGGTTTTTTTAGAAACGCGGACTTTTTTACCGTCGACTTCTTTGTAGCCCACACGTGTAGCTTCACCGTTTGAAGGATCAATAACCATCACGTTAGAAACATGAATTGGTGCTTCGACTTCAACGATTCCACCTTGAGGAGCAGCTTGAGAAGGTTTTTGGTGTTTTTTCATAACATTTACACCTTCAACAACGACTTTATCTTTTTTCGGAAACGCTGCTAATACAACGCCTTCTTTGTTTTTGTCTTTTCCAGTGATAACTTTAACTTTATCGCCTTTTTTAACAAACATTACTGTTTCGCACCTCCTTTAGAATAAGTGACAATTATAGAACTTCTGGTGCTAGTGAAACGATCTTCATAAAGTTGTTTTCGCGTAGTTCACGAGCAACTGGGCCAAAGATACGTGTTCCACGTGGGCTCTTATCGTCACGGATAATTACCGCAGCATTTTCATCAAATTTAATGTAAGAACCGTCTGCACGACGAGCGCCTGTTTTTGTACGAACGATAACGGCTTTAACAACGTCGCCTTTTTTGACAACCCCGCCTGGCGTTGCTTGTTTAACCGAAGCAACAATGATGTCTCCAATGTTCGCAGTTTTGCGACCTGAACCACCAAGGACTTTGATTGTCAAGATTTCGCGAGCGCCTGAATTGTCAGCAACTTTTAAACGACTTTCTTGTTGGATCACGATGTGTATCCTCCTTTCAGATTTTGCAAATTCAATCTATATAGGAAAATCTCGTATGATTAAATAATCACTGCTTTTTCAACAATCTCTACTAGACGGAAACGTTTCGTAGCTGATAATGGACGAGTTTCCATAATTTTCACGATATCGCCAACTTTTGCTTCGTTGTTTTCATCGTGTGCTTTGTATTTCTTAGAATAGTTCATACGTTTACCGTAGATTGGGTGATTTTTCTTTGTTTCAACCACAACTGTGATAGTTTTATCCATTTTGTCGGATACCACACGACCTTGATAAACTTTGCGTTGGTTTCTTTCTTCAGTCATACGTTAAATGGGCCTCCTTCCAAAATTAGTTAGCTTGTTGACGCAACACTGTTTTAATGCGTGCAATCGATTTACGAACTTCTTTAATACGTGCAGTGTTTTCTAATTGACCTGTAGCTAATTGGAATCTCAAGTTAAACAATTCTTCTTTTAATTGTTTTTCTTGTTCTAGCATTTCGGCAGTGGTTAATTCTCTGATTTCTTTAACCTTCATTCGATTCACCACCCATTTCTTCACGTTTTACGATTTTCGTTTTCATTGGTAATTTATGTGAAGCAAGACGTAATGCTTCGCGAGCTACTTCTTCTGGTACACCAGCAATTTCAAACATGATTTTTCCACGTTTTACTGGAGATACCCAACCTTCAGGAGCCCCTTTACCTGAACCCATACGTACCCCAATCGCTTTGGCAGTATAAGATTTATGAGGGAAAATTTTGATCCATACTTTCCCACCACGTTTCATGTAACGAGTCATGGCAATACGTGCTGCTTCGATTTGACGGTTTGTTAACCAATGTGATTCTACAGCTTGTAAGCCATATTCACCAAAAGCAACTTCTTTTCCACCTTTCGCTTCTCCACGCATTTTTCCACGGAATTCACGACGGTGTTTTACACGTTTAGGTACTAACATGCTTATTTCCCCCCTTTCTCAGTGTTCTTTTTAGCTGGAAGAATTTCTCCACGATAGATCCACACTTTAACTCCTAGTTTTCCGTATGTTGTATCTGCTTCTTCCCATGCGTAATCAATGTCCGCACGTAATGTGTGTAATGGAACTGTTCCTTCAGAGTATCCTTCGCTACGAGCGATATCCGCACCGTTTAAACGACCTGATACTTGAGTTTTAATTCCTTGAGCGCCTGCACGCATTGAGCGTTGGATTGCTTGTTTTTGTGCACGACGGAAAGCCACACGACCTTCTAATTGACGGGCAATGCCTTCGCCAACTAATTTTGCATCTAAATCTGGTTTTTTGATTTCTACAATGTTAATGTTTACTTTTTTACCAGTTAATTTATTTAATTCTTTTCTTAGGTTTTCGACTTCAGATCCGCCTTTACCGATAACCATACCTGGTCTAGCTGTGTGAATTGATACGTTCACGCGATTTGCAGCGCGTTCGATTTCAACTGTTGACACAGCGGCATCAGCAAGTTTAGATGCGATGAATTTACGAATTCTTAAATCTTCGTGTAGAAAATCAGCATACTCTTTTTCAGCATACCATTTTGCATCCCAGTCACGGATAATGCCTACACGCATTCCAATTGGATGTACTTTTTGACCCACTGAATGTCCCTCCTTATTTTTCTGATACGACTACGGTGATGTGACTTGTCCGTTTATTGATTGGTGATGCTGATCCTTTGGCACGTGGACGGAAACGTTTCATTGTTGGTCCTTCGTTAACAAACGCTTCTGATACTACCAAGTTTTCAACGTCTAAATCAAAGTTGTTTTCCGCATTCGCAATAGCTGACATTAGGACTTTTTCAATTACCCCTGCAGCTTTGTTCGGCGTGAACTTTAAGATTGCAATTGCTTCAGCAACATTTTTCCCTCTGATTAAATCGATCACAATACGTGATTTGCGAGGAGAAACGCGAACTGTTTTTGCAGTTGCTTTAGCTGACGTAATTTGTTCTGCCATTCTTATATCCTCCCCTCAAATTAACGTTTTGTTTTCTTATCATCACTTGCGTGACCACGATAAGTTCTTGTTGGTGCAAATTCACCTAGTTTATGTCCTACCATGTCTTCTTGGATGTAAACTGGTACATGTTTACGTCCATCATAGACAGCAATTGTAAATCCAACAAAGCTTGGGAAGATTGTTGAACGACGTGACCAAGTTTTGATTACTTTTTTCTTTTCAGCACCTTGTTGTGCGTCGACCTTTTTCATCAAATGATCATCGACAAAAGGTCCTTTCTTTAAACTACGACCCATGGTGAACCTCCTCTCAAAATGTGCGACACATGGTCAAAGAAATTATTTTGCATTACGACGACGAACGATAAGTTTGTCTGATTTTGCTTTTTTATTACGTGTTTTGTATCCAAGAGCTGGTTGACCCCAAGGAGAAACTGGTGCTTTACGTCCGATTGGAGCTTTACCTTCACCACCACCGTGTGGGTGATCATTAGGGTTCATTACGCTACCACGAACAGTTGGGCGTTTGCGCATCCAACGAGAGCGACCTGCTTTACCGATGTTAATCAATTCATGTTGTTCATTACCTACAGCTCCAATTGTCGCACGGCAAGTAGCCAAAATCATACGAACTTCGCCTGAATTTAAACGAATTAAAACGTATTTGCCTTCTTTACCTAACACTTGTGCACTTGTACCAGCAGAACGAATTAATTGTCCGCCCTTGCCTGGTTTCATTTCGATATTGTGAACAACGGTACCAACTGGAATATTTGCCAATGGTAATGCGTTACCTACTTTAATATCTGCTTCAGGTCCAGAAACGACTGTCACGCCAACTTCTAATCCTTTTGGTGCTAAAATGTATGCTTTTACTCCATCTTCGTAATGTACTAATGCAATATTAGCAGAACGGTTTGGATCATACTCAATTGTTTTTACTGTAGCAACAACGTTATCTTTATTACGTTTAAAATCAACTAAACGGTATTGACGTTTGTGACCGCCGCCTTGATGGCGAACTGTAATACGTCCGTTGTTGTTACGACCGGCATTATTTTTCAATGGTGCCAACAATGTTTTTTCTGGTGTCGAAGTAGTGATTTCCGCGAAATCAGAACTTGTCATATTGCGGCGACCATTTGAGGTAGGTTTGTACTTTTTAATAGCCACGTCTTTTTTCCCTCCTGTTAATTTTTTTTAGAATGAACTCTGCTTATTCAGCAGCAAATAATTCAATTTCTTTTGAAGCTTCTGTTAATGTTACAACCGCCTTGCGGCGTTTTTTCGTGTACCCTACATATTTACCCATACGTTTAAATTTCGGACGTACGTTGATGATGTTTACGTTTTTCACTTCAACACCAAAAGCTGCTTCTACAGCTTGTTTCACCAAAGTCTTGTTTGCGCGAGTGTCTACTTCGAATGTGTATTTCTTTTCGTCCATCGCCAACATTGATTTTTCAGTGATGACTGGTTTTTTGATAACATCTAGTAAATTCATTATGCAAGCACCTCCTCAATTTGAGTAAGAGCAGTTTGAGTTGCTAACACTTTGTTGTTTGAAACAACATCCAAGACACTAACATTATCAGCAGAAACAACAGAAACGTTTGGTAAGTTACGTGCAGACAATGCTACAAAATCATTACCATCTTCTAGTACTACTAATACTTTAGAGTCAATAGATAAGTTAGCTAAAACTTGTTTAAATTCTTTTGTTTTTGGTGCATCAAGGCTTAACGCTTCGACCGCAACCAAGTTATTTGAAGCAACTTTTTCTGATAATACAGATTTCATTGCTAAGCGACGAACTTTTTTAGGAAGTTTGTAGCTGTATGAACGTGGTGTTGGTCCAAAAACTACACCACCTCCACGCCATTGTGGTGAACGGATAGAACCTTGACGGGCACGACCTGTTCCTTTTTGGCGCCATGGTTTACGGCCACCACCACGAACAGCACTGCGGTTTTTCACAGTATGTGTTCCTTGTCTTAATGAAGCACGTTGCATGATGATTGCATCATAGACAACTGATTCATTTGGTTCAATTCCGAAGATTTCTTCGTTTAAAGTGATTTCGCCATTTTGGCTTCCATCTTGTTTAAATAATGCTACATTCGGCATTCCTTAGTTCCTCCTTTCTTCCTATCTATTTATTTAGCCTTCACAGCTGATTTTATTGTAATCAATGATTTTTTCGCTCCAGGAACGTTACCTTTAATTAAGATGACGTTACGTTCAGCATCCACACGTACGATTTCTAAGTTTTGAATAGTTACGCGGTTGCCGCCCATACGACCTGCAAGATGTTTATTTTTGAATACGCGGTTAGGCGCTACTGGACCCATTGAACCAGGACGACGATGGTAACGAGAACCGTGAGCCATTGGTCCGCGGCTTTGTCCGTGACGTTTGATAACGCCTTGGAATCCTTTACCTTTAGTTGTGCCTGTCACGTCAACGATATCCCCAGCTTGGAATACATCAACTTTTACTTCTGATCCTACTTCTAAGCCCTCAAGCTCAACATCCTTAAATTCGCGAATGAAGCGCTTAGGAGCCGTGTTTGCTTTTGCAACATGACCTTTCGCAGGTTTGTTACTTAAAACTTCACGTAAATCTTGGTAACCAACTTGAACAGCTGTATAGCCATCATTTTCCACTGTTTTCAATTGTAGGACAACGTTTGGTGTTGCCTCTACAACTGTTACTGGAATTAGTTCGCCTGATTCAGTAAAGATTTGAGTCATTCCCACTTTTTTCCCTAAGATTCCTTTGGTCATGATTACACCTCCATCTTATTTTTATAGTTTAATTTCAATGTTCACACCGGATGGTAAGTCTAGCTTCATTAAAGCATCAACTGTTTTTGGTGTTGGATTCACAATGTCGATTAGACGCTTGTGTGTACGCATTTCGAATTGTTCGCGTGAATCTTTGTATTTATGTGTCGCACGGATAACGGTGTAAAGACTACGTTCTGTTGGTAATGGAATTGGACCAGATACATCAGCTCCAGTTCTTTTTGCAGTTTCTACGATTTTATCCGCTGATTGATCTAAAATACGATGTTCATACGCTTTTAAACGGATACGAATTTTTTGTTTTGCCATTGTTTTCCCTCCTTCGCCTATTTTAAAAGTAGACATAGCTCCACGAAAATTTTCCGTCACGCTCGTCCATGGCAAAGCGTCCGGGCGTGTCGCAACCTCTCGTTTCCTAGCCGGCAGAATTTTTTTTCTACCAATGCTGTTTTTGTTTTTTTGAACAGCACCTTTATGATTATAGTATGTTTAAACTTCAATAGCAAGAACTTTCTTCTAAAAAATTCAAAAATAAGCAACTGTTTTCAACAATAAGGGCTCAACCAACAAACAATGTCGCTCTCCTTGTGCCCTTTATCGCCAAAAACAGTTTATCCCTACTAGTATTTATTGGTCGGTAGCAAACGTACCATGGCTTTTTTTAATGGAAAATAAAGAAAAGTGACAACAATGATTGTTGTTACCACATTAATTAATGTAGCGGGCAATTGGACAAGCGCAGCATTAAACCCGACTGACAAACGATTCCCCATCATTAATTGAACAACAGTGTTTTTGATTTGGGTCATACTAATTTTAGCAATACCTGTTCCAATACCAATCATGACCACTTGATAGATTTTTGTTGGATTTTTTTTATATAAACAATACATTCCATATGCTGCCGCACCTACAATGAAACTCTCTAAAATAAAATAAGGCGCCTCCGTTGCGTAGCCATTTAATAAATCAAAAATAGCAAATCCAATTCCTCCGGCCAATGAGCCGCGAAGATAGCCTAGCAATAATACGGACAACAACAGCACCGCATTTCCCATGTGTACAAAAGCACCAGTAGGTAAAGGAATTTTGATCATCGTGCCAATGACAGTTAATGCCGCAAAAAGCCCTACAAATACAACACTTTCTATAGTAGAAAAACGCCTCATTTTCCTTCCTCCATTCGTTCTTCCGCATGATTATATGCACCATGCCAGACATGACCTACATAAGAATTGATAACAACTCCCTCTTCAATCGCCTTGGAAACAAAGGCTTTGGCTAAAACCACTGCATCGAATACCGTTTTCCCTTTGGCTAAGCCAGCTGTAATCGCGGCAGCAAACGTACAACCAGCACCGTGATTGCAATTCGTTTCGTAAAGTTTCCCTTCCAACAATTCAAAACGAGTACCATCATAATACAAGTCAAGGGCTTTATCTGAAGCAAACCGACGGCCGCCTTTGATTACCACCTGTCTTGCTCCATAATCCGTAATCCTTTTGGCAGCCTCTTTCATTTCAGCAATTGTATGCAAGTCGCCCATGCCAGATAAAATACCTGCTTCTACAAGATTCGGGGTAACGATTTCTGCTCTAGGTAAAAGATAGTGCTTTATTCCTTCTACACTCTTCGGTTGCAGAATTTGTGCCGTCCCTTTACAAGCAATCACAGGATCAATAACCACATGATTCGTATACGTTGTGGTTAAATAATGACTTGCTATTTCAATGTTTTTTTCATTGCCCATCATCCCCGTTTTGATTGCATCAACCGGTCCACCAGCGAATACGGAAATAAGTTGCTTTGCTAATAGTTCTGAAGAAAGCTCCGTTACTTCATGCGACCAACCGATTTCGGGATCCATCGTTACAATCGAAGTAATACTAGAAAAACCAAACGTTCCGTATTCCTCAAACGTTTTTAAATCTGCTTGCAGTCCCGCTCCTCCAGTTGAATCAGAGCCTGCAATCGTTAATACCTTTTTCATTTCACCACATCCTTTTTTCTTGTTTTTCAGTATACCCAGCAAATGCCTTGACGAAAACAACCAATTGGATTATTTTTAAACCATCCAATTATCATTAAGCTTTATCATTCTCGTTCGTGAAAGGAAGAACATGGCAAAAAAAAATCCCTTGTATCAACAAATTATTGATGATTATATTTTGAAAATCGAACGTGGCGATTTGCTACCAGGTGCCTCTTTGCCACCCGAACGAACCTTAGCTAAACAATGGGGTGTAAATCGATCGACAGTTGTGCGTGCATTAGAAGAGCTAACTAGTTTGGGTTGGATTATCCGCAAACAAGGCAGTGGGACACAGGTTGCTCAAAGTCAACTCGCCAATCGTCGGACACCATTTTCTCATTGGTCTACCTTTCCTTCGCATTCTCGATTAAAGGATGATCCCTACCTGAAAAAAATGAGGGAGCGACAGAAGACCATTGACGATATCGATTTATTTACTGGAGAATTACCCACTGAACTGATTCCAAACTTTTCTTTTCCAGCAATGGCTTGGGACCAAATACTAAAAAAAGCAACTGAAAATACAAGCAGTGGGTATACACCGTTGCTTCACTTGCTGAAAGACCATCTTCAACGTACGCTTCATTTTTCAAATGACTTCCAACAATTAGTACTAACTTCTGGCTCCACCCAAGGAATTCAGATTATTTTGCAAACTTTACTAAAAAAAGGCGATTGTGTCGCCACCGAAGATCCATCATTCTTATTCGCACTTCCCTATTTTGCTGCGTTAGGAATTCGTTTGGAGGGCATTCCGCAAGATGATGAAGGCATGTCGGCCCACGCCTTTTCACAAGCTTGTCAGAAGAAAAAAATTCGGTTGCTTTATCTTAATCCCACTCATCAAAATCCTACTGGTAGAAGTATGTCGCTTCACCGACGCAAACAAATCATTGCTATTTGTCGGCATTACCAAATCCCAATTATCGAGGATGATATTTTTACTGAGTTAAGTTTCGCCACTGTACCACCTAGTTTAAAAGAATTGGCACCTGACCAAGTGATTTATCTCGGTTCGTTATCAAAAATTTTTTCCCCTTTGATTAAAATAGGTTGGATTTTAGCTCCGCAAGCCCTTATTCAAGCATTTTCGGAAACCAAAGAACGACTCGATTTAGTTACGGACTTATTTCCACAGTTACTTGCCTATCAAGCATTAACCGATGAGAACTATCAGGAAACCCACAAACAATTAGTCAAGCATCTCAAACAAAAAGATCAACAATTCCAAGAACTCTTTCCCGCTTTACAGAAGGATTGGCAAATCAGAACAATTAGTGGTGGCATGTATCATTGGCTCACTTGGAAGCATCAACCCTTAAAGCGAAAAGATTGGGATCTATTTTTAGCAAACAATATTCTTCTAGCACCTTCTTTTCTCTTCAGTAATGATACAATGTCCTGTAGAGTGAACTTTACTCGCTTAGCTAAGAGTCAAGTCACTCCCTTTATAAAAACGATGCAGCTCATCTCTGAGCAATTAAGAAAGGATGATTACTTATGAACGAAACAATAAAACTACTGACGTCCCATCGTAGCTATCGCAATTTTGATGAAGCCTATGAATTACCTAAAAAAGAATTAGAGGCCATCTTAGCAGCCGCTCGCCAAGCTCCAAGTTGGATGAATGGCCAAATGTATTCAATCCTTGTCATTCAAGATCAAGCTATCCGCCATGAGATGGTTCGGTTAAATCCAGGAAATCCTCATATAGAAAAAAGCTCTGTGTTCTTACTTTTTCTAGCTGACTTGAAACGTACGGCAACAGTTGCCGAAAAAAATCATGTAGCCTACAAGATAGAAGAAGGCCTCAATCCATTGTTAATTGCAACGACTGATGCAAGTTTAGCACTGGAAAACGCACTAATTGCAACAGAGTCACTTGGTCTTGGTGCTGTGCCTGTTGGTAGCGTACGTAGTTATGTTGACGAACTGAAAGAGTTGCTACATTTACCTGATTTTGTTTTGCCAATCGCCGGTCTAAGCATCGGAAAACCTACAGTAGAAATGAACATCAAACCACGCTTACCAGAACAAGCTGTTATCCATTATGACACCTATAAAGATTATGATTATTCTTTGATTGAAGCATATGACACAACCATGGAAAAATTTGGTGAAGCGCGGGAAACGAAACGCTGGAGCAAAAAATTTGCAGACTACTTTGCTCATCGTCCAAGTGAAAAATTGGATCATTTTATCAGCAAGCAGCACTTGTTTCATTTCAATCAAAACCAAAAATAACTATAAAAAAAAAACGTGAACGAAATTTCGCTCACGTTTTTTCATTACTATTTTTACGCTTTGATTTCAGAAACAACGCCTGAACCAACAGTACGTCCGCCTTCACGAATAGAGAAACGAGTTCCATCTTCGATAGCAATTGGGTGAATTAATTCAACTTCAATTGTTACGTTATCACCAGGCATTACCATTTCAGTACCTTCTGGTAATTCTACAACACCTGTAACGTCTGTTGTACGGAAGTAGAATTGAGGACGGTAGTTTGTGAAGAATGGAGTATGACGTCCACCTTCTTCTTTTGTTAATACATACACTTCAGCAGTGAATTTTGTATGTGGTGTAATTGTAGAAGGTTTAGCTAATACTTGACCACGTTGGATGTTTTCGCGAGCAACCCCACGAAGTAACGCACCAATGTTATCACCAGCTTCTGCATAGTCTAATAATTTACGGAACATTTCAACACCTGTTACAGTTGTTTGAGCAGTTTCGTCAGCGATACCAACGATTTCTACAACGTCACCTACGCGAACTTGTCCACGTTCAACACGACCTGTAGCAACTGTTCCACGACCAGTGATTGAGAATACGTCTTCGACTGGCATCATGAATGGTTTGTCAGTATCACGAACTGGAGTTGGGATATATTCGTCAACAGCAGCCATCAATTCTAAGATTTTTTCTTCGTATGAAGGATCGCCTTCTAAAGCTTTCAAAGCAGAACCTGCAACAACTGGAGTGTCATCGCCTGGGAAGTCATATTCAGATAATAAATCACGAACTTCCATTTCTACTAATTCTAATAATTCTTCGTCATCAACCATATCCATTTTGTTTAAGAAAACAACGATGTAAGGAACACCTACGTTACGTGAAAGTAAGATATGTTCGCGTGTTTGAGGCATAGGGCCATCAGCAGCAGAAACTACTAAGATAGCTCCGTCCATTTGAGCCGCACCAGTAATCATGTTTTTAACATAGTCCGCGTGTCCTGGGCAGTCAACGTGAGCATAGTGACGGTTTTCAGTTTCGTATTCAACGTGCGCAGTTGAGATAGTGATTCCGCGTTCGCGTTCTTCTGGAGCGCCATCAATTTGATCATAAGCAGACGCTTTAGCCAAACCTTTTTTAGCTAAAACAGTTGTAATTGCAGCTGTTAATGTAGTTTTACCATGGTCAACGTGTCCGATAGTACCAATGTTTACATGGGGTTTAGAACGGTCAAATTTTTCTTTTGCCATTTTAAATGTTCCTCCTAAAATTTACAATTTTTTGATTTTTTTATTTGACAAGTAAGGAATCACAAGTGATTCCTTGCCTTTATCATCGTTCATTATTGTACACGAAACTTCTTAAAAAACCTAGTAGTTTGAAAAGAATTCCGAAATCATTTAAGATTATTCGGCTTTCCCACCATTTTTCTTAATGATTTCTTCTTGAATTGATTTCGGTACATCTTCATAGTGGTCAAAGACCATCATAAATGTTCCACGTCCTTGTGTTGATGAACGTAGTGTTGTTGCATAACCAAACATTTCTGATAATGGTACAATCGCATGCACGATTTGAGCATTACCATGTGCTTCCATACCTTCTACACGTCCACGACGAGCAGTCACGTGACCCATTACGTCTCCTAAATATTCTTCAGGAACAGTCACTGTTACTTTCATCATTGGTTCTAGAATGACTGGATTTGCTTTTTTCGCAGCAGCACGTAGCGCCATTGAAGCAGCTACACGGAAGGCTGTTTCATTTGAGTCGACATCATGGTATGACCCATCATAAAGTTTTGCTTTAATATCAACTAAAGGATAGCCTGCTAAGACACCATTTGCCATCGCATCTTCTAGTCCTTTTTCAACAGCTGGGATGTATTCACGAGGAACAACCCCACCGACGATTGCATTTTCAAATTCAAACCCGCCGCCTTCTTCATTAGGGGTAAATTCGACCCATACGTGACCGTACTGACCTTTACCACCAGATTGGCGAACAAACTTACCTTCTGCTTGCGTTGCAGAACGGAATGTTTCACGGTAAGAAACTTGAGGAGCACCAACGTTTGCTTCTACTTTAAATTCACGACGCATACGGTCTACCAATACGTCCAAATGCAATTCACCCATACCTGCGATAACCGTTTCACCCGTTTCAACATTTGTTGTTACACGGAATGAAGGATCTTCTTCAGCTAGTTTTTGCAATGCAATACCCATTTTATCTTGGTCTGCTTTTGATTTTGGTTCAACAGCAACTTCGATAACTGGATCTGGGAAGTCAATTGATTCTAAGATAACTGGTGCATTTTCTGCACACAACGTATCTCCAGTTGTTGTATCTTTCAATCCAACAGCTGCCGCAATATCGCCTGAATAAACTTTTTCAATTTCTTTACGTGTGTTGGCATGCATTTGTAGAATACGGCCGATACGTTCGCGTTTGTCTTTCGACGCATTTAAAACATATGAACCAGATTCTAATACACCAGAGTACACACGGAAGAATGTTAAACGACCTACGAATGGGTCAGTCATCACTTTAAACGCTAATGATGCAAATGGTGCGGAATCATCAGCTGGACGATCTGATTCTTCATCAGTCTTAGGGTTAATCCCTTTAATTGCAGGGATATCTGTTGGAGCAGGTAAATAATCAATAACTGCGTCCAATAGTAATTGAACCCCTTTGTTTTTGAAGGCTGTTCCACAAAGAACTGGGAAAAATTCCACGGCAATTGTTGCTTTACGAATCGCTTCTTTCAATTCGTCGATAGTGATTTCTTCACCTTCTAAGAATTTCATCATTAAGTCTTCGTCTGTATCAGCTACAGCTTCGACTAATTTTTCACGCCATTCTTCAGCTTGTTCGCGATATTCTTCTGGAATTTCCGTTTCTTGAATTTCCGTTCCTAAATCGTTTGTGTAAATTTCAGCTTTCATTTTCACTAAGTCAATAATCCCAGTGAAATCATCTTCAGCACCAATTGGTAATTGAACTGGATGCGCGTTTGCTTGTAGACGATCGTGTAAAGTTGATACAGAATACAAGAAATCTGCTCCAATTTTATCCATTTTGTTACAGAATACGATACGTGGAACACCATATTCTGTTGCTTGGCGCCAAACAGTTTCTGTTTGTGGTTCAACACCTGATTGGGAATCTAAGACAGTTACCGCGCCATCAAGGACACGTAGAGAACGTTGTACTTCAATTGTGAAGTCCACGTGCCCTGGAGTATCAATGATATTTACGCGATTACCCTTCCATTGAGCAGTAGTAGCTGCGGAAGTAATCGTAATCCCACGTTCTTGTTCTTGTTCCATCCAGTCCATTTGTGATGCACCTTCATGCGTTTCACCAATTTTATGAATTTTACCTGTGTAGTACAAGATACGTTCTGTTGTTGTTGTTTTACCAGCATCAACGTGGGCCATAATCCCAATGTTACGAGTGTTTTCTAAAGAAAATTCTCTTGCCATTTTAGGTTTGTTCTCCTCTCAGTTCGAGTAAATGGTTTCCATCTATACCTTCTGCTAAATGATATGCATATGCAGAGAGGATCTTACCAACGATAATGAGCAAATGCACGGTTTGCGTCTGCCATTTTGTGAGTGTCTTCGCGTTTTTTCACAGAAGCTCCAGTGTTATTGGCAGCATCCATGATTTCTTTTGCAAGACGTTCTTCCATTGTATGTTCTCCACGCAAACGAGCGTAATTTACCACCCAACGAAGACCTAAAGTTGTACGACGTTCAGGGCGAACTTCAACTGGTACTTGATAGTTTGAACCCCCTACACGACGAGCTTTTACTTCTAGTACTGGCATGATGTTTTTCATTGCTTGTTCGAAAACTTCCAATGGATCATTGCCTGTAGATTCTTTAATAATGTCAAATGCATTATAAATAATATTTGAAGCAACCCCACGTTTTCCGTCAATCATGACACGGTTAATTAAGCGAGTTACTAATTTTGAGTTATAAATAGGATCTGGTAAAACATCACGTTTTGCAACAGGACCTTTACGAGGCATCCGTAACTCCTCCTTCCGAAAAATATATTTTTATGTTCTTACTTTGTTTTTGCTAAATAAAGAAAATTATGCTTTAGGGCGTTTTGTACCATATTTTGAACGAGATTGTTTACGATCGTTCACACCGGCAGTATCCAACGCACCACGTACGATATGATAACGTACCCCTGGTAAGTCTTTTACACGTCCACCACGAAGTAACACAACACTGTGTTCTTGTAAGTTGTGGCCAATACCTGGGATATAAGCAGTCACTTCAATTAAGTTAGACAAACGAACACGGGCATATTTACGCAAAGCAGAGTTTGGTTTCTTTGGTGTCATGGTACCCACACGAGTAGCTACCCCACGCTTTTGAGGTGAACTCACGTCAGTTTGAGTTTTTTTGAAACTGTTGTATCCTTTGTTCAATGCAGGTGAATTTGATTTTTCAACCTTAGATTTACGAGGTTTACGTACTAATTGATTAATTGTAGGCATCCCTTGTCATCCTCCTTCCTGGTTCACTATATAGACCCACACATCCAGGTGGTTCTTTTTTTTCAATAAAAAATAATGCATCATTCGCATTTACGTGTACTTCCCACAGTCAGCACGTCTCAAAGAGAGACCTGTAATTAAAGCACCTTTGTTAGAATAGCATGGAACAACAAAACTGTCAAATATGTTTGAACATTTTTTGTTGCTTTTTTTGAAGTTCCGTCTATGAAGCGCTATCTTATTTTTTCATTTCCCATTATAATAGAAACATCAAAAGTCAAAGGTGGTCGCTATGAATTTAAAACAAATGGTTGGAATCGAAGCTGCATCTTATGTCAAGCAAGACATGATTGTTGGGTTAGGAACAGGATCAACAGCGTATTACTTTATTGAAGAATTGGGGCGGCGGGTCAAAGAAGAGCATTTGCAAATCCAAGGAGTCCCTACTTCCATTGCTTCTCGCGAGCAAGCTAGTAAGTTAGGCATCCCCATTCGGACAATTGATGATGTTCCTTATGTTGATTTAGTCGTAGACGGAGCCGATGAGATATCGGCAGATTTTCAGGGGATAAAAGGTGGCGGTGCTGCACTACTATTTGAAAAAATTGTGGCCTCCTATGCAAAAGAAATTATTTGGATTGTTGATCAATCGAAGATGGTTGACACGCTGGGTAAGTTTCCATTGCCCGTTGAAGTTGTTCCATATGGCGCAAAGCAGTTGTTTCGCTTGTTCTCTGAGAAAGGATACAATCCTTCTTTCCGCTTGACAGCTGATGGACAGCTCTTAACCACCGATTGCAATCATAATATTATTGATTTGCATTTGACTGCTATTGAGCATCCACATCAATTAAATGAAGAACTCAATCAATTGGTTGGGGTCGTGGAGCACGGTTTATTTTTAGATATGGTCAAAACGGTGATTGTCGGCCAAGACAATGGTCCAAAAACCATTCTTGTTCCTCCTCGCAAAATCAAGTAAATTTTTCAATAGAAATAATTTGAGAAAAAGTGTACAATGAATATGAAAATGAAAAATTTCGGAAAACAATGTAAAGGAGAGTTTTTTATGCCAAAATTAGTTTTTTCTCGTCATGGATTAAGTGAATGGAATAAGTTAAACCAATTTACAGGGTGGGCTGATGTTGATCTAGCTCCAGAAGGTGTGGAAGAAGCCAAAGAAGGTGGCCGTAAAATTAAAGAAGCAGGTATCGAATTTGATATCGCCTACACTTCTGTTTTAACACGTGCTATCAAGACATGTAACTACATTTTAGAATATTCAGATCAATTATGGGTACCTACAGTGAAGTCATGGCGCTTAAATGAACGTCATTATGGAAAATTACAAGGCTTAAACAAAAAAGAAACTGCTGAAAAATATGGTGATGACCAAGTTCATATTTGGCGTCGTTCCTACGATGTATTGCCTCCATTGATGGAAGCAACCGATGAAGGCTCTGCAGCAAACGATCGCCGCTATGCAATGTTGGATTCTCGTGACGTTCCAGGAGGAGAAAACTTAAAGGTAACTCTTGAACGCGCATTGCCATTTTGGCAAGATCAAATTGCTCCTGCTTTAAAGGATGGCAAAACTGTCTTAGTCGCTGCTCACGGAAACTCTTTACGTGCTCTTGCAAAACACCTTGAACAAATTTCTGATGAAGATATCATGGATTTAGAAATCCCAACAGGTCAACCATTAGTTTATGAATTAAACGATGACCTAACTGTATTGAAAAAATATTATTTATAATTTGTATCTTAAAAATAATCTTTTAGAGAGTGGAGAAATCCACTCTTTTTTTACAAAAAGTACACCTCGTAAAAAATAGCAGCTTCCAAAAATTCATTCTTTTCTCTGACCTTTTGGAAGCCACTGTATTTTACGAGGTGTTTTATTTCCTACACATATTTAGATGGAGTCATACACGCTTGATAAATGGAGACTACATCCTCCACTGCCAATGGTTCAAAGGCGAGCGTTGAAATTTTACTAGAAGCAACTGCTTGTTCTGCCATCTTTTGAAAATTTGTTTCGTCTGTTATACCAACTTCTGGCAGTGTCATTGGTATGCCACATTCAGAAAAGTAGTCTGAGAGTTTTTGAATACCCATTCTCGCTGCTAATTCCGGTACAGTTTCTCGAATACCCCAAACTTCTTTCGCATAGCGGGCTAATTTAGGAACCGTTCGTTCGTTGAGAATATGCTCCATCCAACGTGGGGTCAATATCGCCAAGCCTACCCCATGTGTAATATCATAGAACGCACTCAATTCATGTTCCATAGCATGACATGACCAAGCACCAGCTTTTGATGCACCTGTTAAGCCATTCAAAGCCAAACTACTCGCCCACATCAGATTTGCACGTGCATCATAATCGTCTGGTGTCGCAAGCGCAACAGGTACATTTTTGATGACCGCTCGCATCAGACCTTCAGCTATACCATCCTCCACATCGGTACCAGGCGTATTATCAAAATAATTCTCCATCAAGTGACTAAAAATGTCAGCTGATCCGGCAGCTGTTTGATAAGCATTTACGGTATAGGTGTTGGTTGGATCCAAGAAGGAGGCTTTTGGTAAGAAATTCTGTCCACCGAAACCAAGTTTTTGTTTCGTTTTAAGATTAGAGATGACTGCACCTCGATTCATTTCACTTCCAGTTGCTGCTAAAGTCAATACAGTCACCAATGGCAAAGCTGGACCCGCATATGCCCGGTTGGTAACCATTTCCCACAAGTCACCTGAAGCAAATGTCCCTCCTGCGATTGCTTTGCTACAATCAATAACCGAACCACCTCCAACTGCTAGAATAACATCAATGTTTTCTTTCCGACAAAGTGCTGCACCACGTTCAACTGTCTCAATTCTCGGATTTGGTTCAACGCCATTTACTTCAAACACTTGATTGTCGTTCGATTCTAACTGCGCCATAATTTGAGCATACAAGCCGTTGCGTTTGATGCTTCCTCCACCGTAAACCAATAATACGCGCTTACCAAATTGATTTAATACTTCCGGCAACTCACCTAAACGATTTTTCCCAAAACGAATATCGGTTGTAACATGAAAGCGAAAATTTTCCATATTGCTCATTCCTTTCTTGACACCTGTTGCAAAAAGGACGGTACCCTAGCTAGCATCCCATCCTTTTTTCCACTTAATTATCCTATTGCTGTCTCTAATCCTATGGTAATCATGTCGTTAAATGTTGTTTGTCTTTCTGCAGCTGTCGTTTCTTCTCCAGTAACAATATGATCACTTACCGTACAGATAGCCAATGTTTGAACTTGGAACTTTGCCCCTAAGTAATACAAAGCTGCTGCTTCCATTTCGACACCCATCACGCCTAATTCGGCTAATTTTAACGTTTCCGTCATGTCATCTTTGTAAAAAGTATCTTCTGATAAAATATTTCCTACATGGGTTGTGATTCCTGATGCAGTCGCTAGTTCATATGACTTTTTCAACAATTGAAAATCAGCAATCGGGGCAAAATGAAAACTTGAAAAATTTTTTTGAACCATAGAAGAACTCGTAACCGCCCCTTGAGCAATCACTAGATCCCGAACATGTACATCCATTGAAATTGCTCCACAAGTTCCCACTCGAATCAATTTTTTAACACCGTATGATTGAATCAGTTCTTGAGCATAGATCGTCGCAGAGGGCATTCCCATCCCAGTACCTTGAACCGAAATGCGTTCTCCTTTATACGTCCCCGTATACCCCAACATGCCACGTACGTGATTGTAGCAAACAGGATTTTCTAAAAAAGTTTCGGCAATATATTTTGCCCGCAGTGGATCGCCTGGAAGCAACACAACTTCTGCTATTTCACCGGCTTTCGCCTCAATATGAACACTCATAACGGATTCTCCTTTATAACGCTGCTAGCGTCTCTTTGATTAATGACTTAAATTCTTGCTTCACACGCTGAGTTGTTTCAACCACTTCTTCATGATTTAATTCTTTTTGCATACCTGCAGCTAAATTGGTAATGCACGATACGCCTAACACCCGTAAACCACTATGGACTGCTACAATGACTTCTGGCACAGTAGACATGCCCACTGCATCTGCACCAATGGTACGTGCAAACCGAATTTCTGCCGGCGTCTCATATGTTGGACCAGAAAAAGCCATATACACACCTTCTTGCAAATGCAATCCTTTTTCTTGGGCCACCTTGTGCGCTACCGCTTGATAAGAAGCATCATAGGCTTGACTCATATCTGGGAAACGCGGACCTAACTCATCTTCGTTGGTTCCAATCAAAGGATTTGCTCCCATGTAATTAATTTGATCGGTAATGAGCATCAAATCACCTGGTGTGAAGTCATGATTCACTCCACCGCAAGCATTGGTAACGATGACAGAATGGGCTTGAAGTGCTGCCATGACCCGCACTGGATAAGTGACCGTTTGCATCGAATGTCCTTCATAATAATGAAATCTGCCTTGCATAGCCAACACTTTTTTCCCAGATAGTGTTCCGTAGACTAATTTTCCGGCATGTCCCACTACTGTCGAGATTGGAAAATGTGGAATTTCATGATACTGCAGCACGACTGCATCTTCAATCTCATCTGCCAATTCTCCTAGACCCGATCCTAATATCAGACCAAACTCTACTTCTTTGACACCAGCTTTTTTCATGTATGTCGTGGTTTCATTTAGCTTCTCTTGCAATGTCGTCATTTTTTCCAACTCCTATTGTAATTGATTCAAAAAGCTTTCGCCATTCTCTGTGGCAGGAACATTAAAATTATCAGCAATGGTTGCTGAAATATCTGCATAATGGCCTTGACTTAACGCTCCTTGGTTGACCATTTTCTTGCTAAATGCTAATAAAGGAACATATTCACGGGTATGATCGGTTCCTGGGAAGGTTGGGTCATTCCCATGATCTGCCGTAATCAGCAACAAATCATCTTCCTGCATTGCTGCAATGATTTCGGGAATTCTGGCATCAAATTCCTCGATTGCACGCGCGTATCCCTCAACATCGCGGCGATGTCCAAATAATGCATCGAAATCGACCAAATTGGTAAAACTCATTCCTTCAAAATCAGTTGCCATGACCTTTAATAATTGGTCAACGCCATCCATGTTACTCTTTGTGCGGACAAAATCAGTTATTCCTTGACCATTAAAGATATCATTAATTTTCCCAACAGCAATAACTTGCTTCCCATTTTCTTTCAAGGAATCCAATACAGTATGTCCGAATGGGTCCAAGGCATAGTCATGACGGTTGGCTGTCCTTGTAAAGTTTCCGGGTGTCCCTACGTATGGACGAGCGATGATGCGACCAATCATATATGGATCATCTTTGGTAATGTCCCGAACATATTGGCAAATGCGGTAAAGTTCTTCTAATGGGATAATCTCTTCATGTGCAGCAATCTGTAAAACTGGATCGGCAGAAGTGTACACAATTAAATCCCCTGTTTCCATTTGATGCGCGCCATAATCATCAATCACTTTTGTGCCTGAATAGGGCTTGTTACAAACAATTTTTCTCCCAGAAAAATCTTCAATTTTTTTCAACAGTTCTTCAGGAAACCCATTTGGAAAAACGCGGAATGGCGTCTTAATATTTAATCCCATAATTTCCCAATGACCCGTCATTGTATCTTTCCCTACTGATACTTCTTCTAATTTTGTCGCATATCCTTGATGATTCGCCAATGCTGCGACCCCTTGCAAGGGACGAATCGTACCTAGACCTAGTTGTTCCAAATGAGGGATTGTTAACCCTGCTTGTTCTGCAATATGACCTAATGTATCCGCACCAACGTCGTGAAATTTCTCTGCATCGGGTGCTTCACCAATTCCTACAGAATCCATCACAATCAAATGTACACGTTTAAACATAATCTCCCTACTTTCTCTCAATCATTATTAGTGATTCTTTCCTGATTCACAATTATTATACAACACGAAAAGATAAGAGAAGATATCTAGCCCCCTTCTCTCACCCTTTTCCCATAAATTATTTAGATTTAATATAGTTTTTCCCATTGGCTTTTGGTCCAGAAGCTTTTCCTAAGAATAGAACCAATACCAGAATTGTTAGGACATATGGTGTTATTTGTAGATACACATTCGGAATCGATTTAACAAATGGAATGTTTCGGCCAGCTATACTCAAGTTTTGTGCAAAGCCGAAGAAGACAGCTGCACCCATCGCGCCTAATGGATTCCATTTACCAAAGATCATTGCGGCCATCGAGATGAACCCTTGACCGGAAATCGTTGTCACTGCAAAACGACCAGAAATTGATTGTGCAAATAACGCACCACCCATACCACCTAAAAAGCCAGAAATCAAAACCCCTGCATAACGCATCCCATAAACATTAATGCCTAATGTATCTGCCGCTTGTGGATGTTCCCCCACTGAACGTAGCCGCAAACCAAATTTCGTTTTAAAAATGATAAACCAAGCCAAAACGGAAATCAAAATAGCTACGTATGCGGGTAACATGGTTTTCGTAAAAAAGATTCGGCCGATAATTGGAATATTACTCAATACTGGAAATGTGTAGTAACCAAAAATTTGCGTAATATCATCGGTTTGCCCTTTATTGTAAATAACTTTTACTAGAAAAATGGCAAGCGAGGGTGCCATTAAATTCAGGACCGTCCCACTAATGATATGGTCTGCTCGAAAATTGATGGTGGCCACGGCATGCAAAACTGAAAAGAGCATCCCAACAAATCCACCAAATAAAGTGGCCAACCAAGGCGTCCAAGCACCAAATTGACTCGCAAACTCTAAGTTGAACACAATCGCACTGAACGCGCCCATTACCATGATGCCTTCTAAACCGACATTAACAATTCCACTGCGTTCAGAGAAAACACCACCTAAAGCAGTTAAAATCAAAGGTGCTGCATAAATCAACGTTTGGGTAAATAGGGATGCAATCATATCAATATTCATCAGATTGTGCCTCCTTTTTGCGAATCCTCTTCGTCTGTATCTGCCATCTCTTTCACAACAACTACTTCTTTTTTCGATTGGAATAGTTTTGCTAGAACGAAGTGAATCACAAAGCTAATCCCTACAAAGAAGATGATAATTGCAATATTTACATCCACTAGTTCTGAAGGGATACCAGCAAATTGCATTCCTTGACCACCTAGCTTCAAAATACTAAATAGTAATGCCGAAAGCAATATTCCAATGGACGATCCTCCACCGAGTAATGAGACCGCCATACCATCAAAACCAATACTTAACGATGAGCCTTGGACAAAGAAATTACCGAATGTTCCTAAACCTTGAATAACTCCTCCAAAACCAGCTAAAGCGCCCGAAATAACCATCGAAATGATGATTGTTCGTTTACTACTCATCCCTGCATATTCCGACGCGAATGGATTCAAACCAACCGAACGAATTTCAAATCCTAATGTTGTTTTTTTCATCAAGAACCATACCAACACGAGAAAGAGAAAAGCGAAAAAAATCCCAATATTCAATCGCGACCCATTACTCAAGGAGGCTAGCCAACTTGTTTGCATGGAGGCATTGGCGGAAATAGCTTTCGTTACTCCCTTGGTAGAAATGATGTTTTCTCCCATAACATCATTGACCAAATAAGTGCTGATATATAATAGAATATAATTCATCATAATGGTTACAATCACTTCGCTCGTGCCAAAGTATGCCCTAAGAATACCTGGGATAGCCGCTGCAATCGCTCCAGCAAGCACACCTACGACAATTGCTAAGGGTAACACAACCAATCTTGGCGCATCTGGCAATAGCAATGCCACCCAAATACTTGCAACCCAACCACATAACGCTTGACCAGATAACCCGATATTAAAGAAGCCCGCTGAATTTGCGACCGAAAATCCTAATGCTGTAAATATTAAAGGGGCGGCTGAAACAAAGACTTCTCCAATATTTCGTGTGTTTAAGCCACCAACTTGCATATCAATAAAAACAGTACGAAACATGGTCCGATAGCCAGCAACAGGATCATATCCAAAAATTAGCATGATAATCCCACCCAATACAAATCCTAGTAATACTGCAATAATTGGGACTAAGCCATTTCTTATTTTTTCCGAACGATTATTCACCTGTCTCACCTACCTCTGCCAATTCTTTTTGCGCATCTTCCAACGAATATCCTGTCATAAGCAAGCCAAGTTCTTTCTCAGATGTGGCCTTTGGATCCACAATACCAACGATTTTCCCAGCATGAATAACAGCGATTCGATCGGATACATTCAAAATTTCTTCTAATTCAAAACTAATCAGTAAGACGGCCTTCATCTTATCTCGTTGCTCAATTAATCGTTTATGAATGAATTCAATTGCACCAACGTCCAAGCCCCGAGTCGGATTGGCCACAATCAACAAATCGGGATCGCGACTGACTTCTCGAGCAATAATTGCTTTTTGTTGATTCCCACCAGACAATGCTTTCGCTGGAACCAATTCACTAACCGTTCGAACATCAAATTCCTGAATGAGTTCTTTTGCATGTTCATTGATTTCACCATAGTTCAATACACCCATTTTACTGTATGGTTCTTGATAGTAGGTTTGGATGCCAATATTTTCCGCTAGCGTCATCTCTAAAACCAAGCCATACTTGTGACGATCTTCCGGTACATGACCGACACCTGTTTCTGTAATTTTCCGTGGAGAAAGATTGGTGATGTCTTCTCCGTTAACGGTAATCCGGCCACTCTCTACCTTTCGCAAACCAGTCAGAGCTTGCAACAGCTCTGATTGGCCGTTACCATCAATACCAGCAATTCCTAATACTTCACCTGCACGTACTTGCAAACTTAAATTTTTTACAGCTTCGATGCCTCGGTTTTCTTTGACGACCAAATCTTTGACATCAAGAACCACTTCTTTGGGTTCCGCAGGTTTCTTAGTTGTTTTGAAAGAGACAGCCCTACCAACCATCATATCTGCTAGCTGTTGCGAGGTTACATCTTTAATTGCAACCGTCCCAATGCCTTTGCCTCTTCGAATTACTGTACAACGATCTGCAACTGCTTTAATTTCATCAAGCTTATGCGTGATAAGGATAATTGATTTTCCTTCTTTGACCAATTCTTTCATAATCGTTATCAATTCTTCAATTTCTTGTGGGGTTAGGACAGCAGTTGGTTCATCGAAAATAAGCACCTCTGCTCCTCGATACAACGTTTTTAAAATTTCGACACGTTGTTGCATACCAACAGAAATATCACGAACATAGGCATCTGGATTAACAGCCAAACCATATCGCTTTGAAACTTCTTCAATTTCTTGACGTGCTGCTTTTTTATTCAGCATCCCCAAATGTGATTTCTCACTGCCCAAGATAATGTTTTCCGTTACGGTGAACGCATCTACCAACATGAAATGTTGATGCACCATGCCAATCCCTAATTTATTTGCGGTAGTTGGACTCGTAATTTTTACTTCTTTCCCGTTCAAATAAATTTCACCTGATGTTGGCTCCAGAATACCCGATAGCATGTTCATTAAGGTCGACTTACCAGCACCATTTTCTCCAAGTAAAGCATGAATTTCCCCTTTTTTAACTTGTAAATTTACAGCATCGTTTGCTTTAAATGCACCGAACTCTTTTGTGATGTTGCGCATTTCGATAACGTAGTTTTCTTCTTGGGTCATTCTTTCTTCACATCCTTCTCTTTTCGTAGACACGCTCAAGGAATTTTTCCTTACCAAAAAAGACGGCTTCCGCATGCTTTGGTAAAAAATTTTTCTTGTTGTCATTAGTGAAGAGTTTGAATGACAAATCAAAACAGTGTTTTGATTTGTCATTCTTCCTCAAATTTTTGAAGCAATCCTTTTGCAAATAACTAATTTTTGGCAGGTTTTTCAGGTACTTCAATCTTGCCATCAATAATTTGTTGTTTTGCATCTTTGATGGCTGTTTTTGCATCATCAGATAAGAAACCTTCTGTAATATCAACACCACCATCTTTCAAACCGTAAACTAAATGTTCCCCACCAGGGAATTTATCATTCAATGCACGAGTTGAGATATCTTCAACCGCTGCACCAACACCTTTTAGCGTTGAAGCAAGGGTAAAGTTATCATCTTTACCATCTTTGGTTGTGTATTTTCCTTGATCTTGTTGATCGCTATCCACACCAATAACCCAAACTTTTTTGCTATCTAAGTCAGCTTCGTTTAATTGGCTATTCACTGCTTTGGCTTCTTGGAAGACACCTGCTCCGGTACCACCTGAAGCATGGAAAATAATATCAGCGCCATTTTGGTACATTGAAGCTGCTAAGGCTTTTCCTTTAGCAGGATCCCCAAATGAAGCCGCATATTGTGAATCAACTGTAACTGTTTTGCCTAATTTTTTGGCTGTATCAGCGACACCTTTTTCAAAACCTGCTTGGAAACGGTCAATTACAACGCCTTCTTCCCCACCAATAAAGCCAACCTTATTGGTTTTGGTTGTTTCAGCCGCTGCAATCCCTGCTAAATATGCTGCTTCATTGTCTTTAAAGGTTGCAGAAACAACATTTTTCGCATCAATTGTACTATCAATGATGGCAAATTGCACATTTGGATTTTGCTTTGCTGCTTCTGTAATAGCTGGTTGTAATAAATATCCAATCCCAAAAATGGTTTTAAAGCCATTTTGTACAGCACCTGATACATTGGTTGTATATTGGCTAGCATCATCTGATTGGATGTAATCATAGCCACCTGTACCGCGTTTGATATCGTGTTTTTTACCCCATTCTTGTAACCCTTCCCACGCAGATTGGTTAAACGAACGGTCATCAACACCACCAATATCTGTCACAATCATAACGCTGTGATTGTCAGATTTTGAGCTACTGCTATCGCTTGAACTTGTTGTACTTTTCTTTCCTCCACATGCTGTCAGTAACATCACACTTGCTAATGCTACTACACCGAAACCAAGTATTTTTGCTTTTTTCATTTCTGTAAAGCCCCCTATAGTTTTATTTTTCAACAGTCGTTACCGACCGAATGAACAAAGTTAAATAGATAAATCTTCTTCTTTGAAGAAATACGGCAATAAATCCTCCACCGTCATTTCTTTTGTTACCCCATTTTCACCGACTAACGTGACCGGCATATCAGCTTCGCAAAACTCTGATATAACTTGACGACACGCCCCGCAAGGCGAAATTGGCTTTGGCGTATGGCCTGCAATCACCAAATGTTCAAAAGAACGTTCCCCTTCAGATACGGCTTTAAAGATGGCCGTTCGTTCTGCACAATTACTCAGACCATAGGATGCATTTTCAATATTAAGTCCTTGGTAAAGCTTGCCATCTTTTGTAACCAGACAGGCCCCCACTGGAAAATGTGAATAGGGTACATATGCCTTATCCAATGCAGCAACCGCTACGTCAATCCATTCTTGCTTTGCTTTTGCCATTTTCTCGCTCACTCCCTAATATCCCGCTCCTGTTTGACCAGAAATAATTGCGATACTTGCGCTTGTTCCGAGACGGGTTGCACCTGCTTCGACCATTGCTAAAGCTTCTGCTTCATTATGAATTCCACCAGAAGCCTTCACGCCCATTTCTGGCCCAACCGTCGCGCGCATGATTCGAATGTGCTCAATTTTGGCACCTGCTGTTGAAAAACCGGTTGAAGTTTTAACAAAATCGGCTCCAGCTAATTTTGCCAACTCACATGCGCGGATAATTTCTTCATCAGTTAACAATGCAGTTTCGATAATCACTTTGACCAATGCTCGATCTTTGGCTGCTTCCACCACTGCTTCAATATCTTGGCGAACGTAGGCATCATCGCCATCTTTTAACGCCCCGATATTAATAACCATGTCAACTTCATCTGCACCATTTTGAATTGCATCGGTCGTTTCAAAGGCTTTTGTAGCTGTCGTATTCGCACCCAAAGGAAAACCAATAACAGTACAAACAGCAACTGGCTCATTTTTTAATTGCTCTGATGCGTAAGAAACCCACGTAGGATTGACACACACTGAGTAAAAATGAAACTTTTTGGCTTCATCAATTATGTTTTGTACACTCTCTTTTGTGGCATCAGCTTTTAATATCGTATGATCAATCATTCGATTTAATTCCATTTTTTTCGTCCCCTATTCTGTAATCATTTCATGAATCAAAATTGGTTCTTCACCTGAATCACCAATAGTTATGCTTTGCTCGATACGATCAATCACTTCTTGAATTTCCTCTTGATTGCTATAGATTGTCAGCAAGACTTCCCCTTCTTTGACTTCATCGCCGACTTTTTTATGCAATTTTATCCCCACTGCATAATCGATAGCATCTTCTTTTGTTTTTCTACCAGCACCCAGCATCATTGCAGCGATACCCAAATCATTTGCGACCATTTTTTGAATGACACCTGATTGTTTGGCTGGCAAAGCAATTTCATAGCGAGCGGTTAATAGTTTTTCAGGACAATCAACGACCGATTCATCTCCGCCTTGATTGCGAACCATCTCACGGAACTTGTTCAACGCTTTTCCATTATTCAAGGCCTCGGTCAAAAGGGTTCGTGCTTCGGTTAAAGAGGCTGCTTTTTTAGCAAGTACAACCATCTGGCTTCCTAAAACCATACACATCTCTGTTAAGTCAGCTGGCCCCTTCCCTCTTAACGTCTCAATCGCTTCGACCACTTCCAAGCTATTCCCGATTGCTTCTCCTAATGGCTGCGACATATCAGAAATTACCGCCATTGTTTGCCGATGAGCCAACGCTCCAATTCGAACCATTGTATGGGCCAATCTTCTAGCATCTGGCAAGTTCTTCATAAATGCTCCATCACCAGTTGTAACATCTAGGACGATTGCATCTGCCCCAGCAGCTATTTTTTTGCTCATAATTGAACTGGCAATTAACGGTATTGAACTAACTGTTCCCGTAACATCTCGTAACGCATATAATTTTTTGTCTGCCGGTGCCAAATCTCCTGATTGACCAATCACCGCCACTTTGCTAGTATTCACCATTTCAATAAAGGCTGTGTCCGACACTTCAATTTTGAATCCTGGAATGGCTTCTAGCTTATCAAGCGTTCCGCCTGTATAGCCAAGGCCTCGTCCAGACATCTTAGCAACGGGAACGCCCACACTTGCTACTAATGGTGCCAATATTAATGTCGTGGTATCACCAACCCCACCGGTAGAATGCTTGTCTACCTTCACTCCATCAATCGAAGACAAATCCATCACTTCTCCTGAATGAGCCATTGCTAATGTCAAATGAGTGATTTCTTCATCCGTCATATCGACAAAATAGATTGCCATCAAAAGTGCACTCATCTGATAATCCGGAATTCGATTGTTCGTGTATTCAGAAATAACCCATTCAATTTCTTCTTTGGTCAAAGCATGTCCATCACGTTTTTTTTCTATCACATCGACCATGCGCATAAAACTGATCCCCACTTCCTCAATCTGCTTTTATTATACATGAAAATACGTTCTAGTAAACCATTTTAGTAAACCGGTTTACTATATATGCTTTCACAAAGAAAGCCCTTACAAATCTAACTATACATGGGAATTACTCCCCTGTCAACGGTTTTACGCTCTCACGAATAATTAATTTTGTATCAAAAATTTTATTCGGAACCCGGTGTTTTGGAAATTCAATCGCATCTACCAAGAATTTGGCAGCTGTAAACCCTATATCAAAGGTTGGTTGCATCACGGTGGTAAGTGGAGGATTCATATATTCTGAAAATTGGATATCATCAAAGCCAATAATTGAGATATCGTCTGGTACTTTTTTACCACTCTCATAAATTGCTTTGTAACACCCCATCGCCATTAAATCATTGCTACAGAAAATCGCCGTAATCTCACGCCGGCGCAATAATTCTTTGGCTGCTGTATACCCTCCAGTAATCGTTAGTTCATTTGTAGCAACATACTGTTTACGAAAAGCAAGCCCGGCATCCTTTAAGGCTAATCGGTAACCATTAAAACGTTCTTCTAGCTGATAATAGCCTGTGTTTTCTTTTAACATGCCAATGTTACGGTGTCCTTGCTGGATGAGATATTTCACTGCTAAGTACGCACCTTCGTATTCTTTGATAATTAATCTTCCCGTATCACGCTGATTAATGCCTCGATCAATCAAAATAAGCGGCATTCTTTGAAAAAAAGGACTTTTTACTCGATAATGTTCAGGTAATAAATGAGGAGTAGCTAATAAAATACCATCAACAGAACGATGAGCAAGTTCTTCCAAAAATTGAATTTCCTTCTCTTGATTTTGATGCGAATTGCACAACACAAGCATATAACCCAGCGGATTCATATACCGCTCAGCACCTTCTACAATTTTAGAAAAAAATGCATCCGTCACATCAGGGACAATCATGCCGATTGTTTTCGAGTTACGCTTGATAACGTTCGATGCAAAAAAATCAGGTTTATAATGATTTTCTTCCACAATTGTCAACACGCGCCGTCTAGTTTCTTCGCTAAAGCGACTGCCTTTATTATTTAAAATTTGTGAAACGGTCGTGACAGATACTCCGGCTAATTCAGCAATCTGACGGATAGTCAGTTTCATCCCCCATCCTCCTTATTCTTTTTCTTTCACACTTTTGATAATGTAATACCCTTTTTCTTTTGCTACAATTTCAGCATTTCCAAATACTTCAACCATTTTTTTCTGTGCACTAGGAGCCCCTTGCTTTTTCTGAATTACAATTGTCAGTGTTCCTTTTGGCAGCAATCGTTCATAGGCATCAGCTAAAATAGCGTGAACTACCTTTTTTCCTGCACGAATGGGGGGATTACTGACAATAGCGGCATAGTTTTTTTCAAGAACCTCTTCATACAAATTTGATGAATGGATAGTTACATTTGTTAGTTGATTCAACGCTGCATTCTGTTGTGCCAAATGGACTGCACGTTCATTAATATCTACCATTTCTACCTTACGATTGGTTGCATAGACCAAGGCCAAACCAATTGGTCCATAGCCACAGCCGATATCCAGCACCGTTCCTTCAGGTAAATTTTCAGTCGAAAACGTGTCAATCAACACACGCGAACCAAAGTCAACGGTTCCTTTTGAAAAAACCCCACTATCGGTAGCAAAACGAAACACTCGATTTTTTAATTCAAAGGTCCACTCGTTCACATGATGAGCGGCATGGGGTTGCTTTGTATAATAATGATCTGCCATTGCTATTCTCCTTTACTCATTGCCTTTATCATACCAATTATTTCCAGATGAAACAAACATCTTTCGTGGCGCTTCACCAAAAAATAATTGAAAAAACAAGTCTTGTATGCGTTTTGTTTATTTTTTATGTTACACTGTTTGGGAATAAACGAAGGAGACCTTTTCATGAAGGAAATGACCAATTATTATCTAATACCACGAGAGGAATGGCAGGGTTTTTATGCAAAAGGCCATACCCCGCTTACCCAAGAAGAACTGGACAACATTAAAAGTTTAAATGATCGTATCTCGATGCAAGATGTAGAAGATGTTTATATTCCGCTATGCCACATGATCCATCTTTATATGAAAGAATTTGAGTCTTTGACTTTAAGTAAAGGACTGTTTTTGCATCGTTACGTCAAAATGCCTCCTTTTATTATCGGGATTGCAGGAAGTGTAGCTGTCGGCAAAAGCACAACAGCTCGTCTCTTACAGACCTTACTCGCACGTCTTTTTCCACGTCGCAACGTTCAGCTAATCACAACAGATGGCTTCTTGTATCCAAATCGAATTCTTGAAGAACGTGGCATCATGGATCGAAAAGGGTTTCCGGAAAGTTATGACATGCAAGCACTGATTAACTTTCTAAACAATGTAAAATCCGGGCAACCCAACATTCCTATTCCCATCTACTCGCATAGTGTTTACGACATTATTGATGACGAATATGAATTGATTGATTGTCCCGACATTCTACTAGTTGAAGGAATCAACACGTTGCAGTTACCTGCCAATGAACAAATTTATGTGAGTGACTTTTTTGATTTTTCAATTTTCGTTGATGCAAAACCTTCGTTAGTTGAAAAATGGTATTTGGAACGATTTGAGTCGCTACTTGATACCGCCTTTCGCGATCCAACGAATTATTACTATAATTTAGCAATTGGTAATCGCCAAGATGCAATCGAACTAGCGGAAGAAATCTGGCAAAAAATAAATTTAAAAAATTTGGAAGAGTATATTCTTCCAACACGTAGTCGCGCTGATATTATTTTACACAAAACGAATCATCATGCGATTGATAAAGTCTATTTGCGAAAATATTAGAAAATGAAAAGAAGTTTTTGCAAATTTTCACTTGCTCGCTTATTATAGGTAATAAACTTGTTTTAGTAGTAAAAAAATTCAGAAGAGAATAGGGGTAATAATCGTGACAAACGTTGACAATATGCCTAACGTTGAAAAAATCATTGTGCTGGATTACGGAAGTCAATACAATCAATTAATCACGCGTCGCATTCGTGAATTTGGCGTCTTTTCAGAGCTACTAAGCCATCGTATCACGGCTGAAGAAATCAAAAAAATGCAACCGAAAGGAATCATTCTCTCTGGGGGACCGAACTCGGTATATGATAACGGCTCTTTTGGCATTGATGAAGCAATTTTTGATTTAGGGATTCCAATTTTGGGTATTTGTTATGGTATGCAATTAATGACCAATCGACTGGGCGGCACTGTTGAAGCCGCTAAAAACAAAGAATACGGTAAAGCTGAACTGGAAGTATTGTCGAGTGACGCTGCTCTTTTCACGGCCACGCCTGAAAAACAAACTGTCTGGATGAGTCATGGTGATTTGGTCACAAAAGCTCCTGAAGGGTTTACAATCGTGGGTACTAGTAAAGATTGCCCCATCGCTTCAATCGAACATTCAGAACGAAAAATGTATGGAGTCCAATTCCACCCTGAAGTGCGCCATTCTGAATATGGCAATGATTTGTTGCGAAACTTCGCTCTAACTGTGTGCGGATGTAAAGGCGACTGGAGCATGGAAAACTTCATTGATATGCAAGTGAAAGCGATTCGTGAGAAAGTCGGCAAGAAAAAAGTTTTGCTTGGCCTATCAGGCGGTGTTGATTCAAGTGTTGTGGGTGTGTTATTACAAAAAGCAATTGGCGATCAATTGACCTCTATCTTTGTTGATCACGGTCTACTACGCAAAGGTGAAGCCGACCAAGTGATGGACGCACTGGGTGGCAAATTTGGCTTGAACATTATTAAAGTGGATGCTAAGGAGCGCTTCCTAAACAAACTAGCTGGCGTAGCTGACCCCGAACAAAAACGAAAAATTATCGGTAATGAATTCGTGTATCTGTTTGATGACGAAGCAACCAAATTAGCTGGAAAAGAAGGAATTTCCTTCTTAGCACAGGGAACACTATATACAGATGTAATTGAATCTGGAACGGAAACAGCCCAAACCATCAAGTCCCACCATAACGTAGGTGGTCTACCTGAGGATATGCAATTTGAACTGATTGAGCCGCTAAATACTCTTTTCAAAGATGAAGTGCGTGCGTTGGGGACAGAACTTGGAATGCCTGATAGCATTGTTTGGCGTCAACCTTTCCCTGGTCCAGGATTAGGGATTCGAGTGCTGGGTGAAATCACGGAAGAAAAATTAACGATTGTCCGTGATTCAGATGCCATTTTACGTGAAGAAATTGCTTTGGCCGGTCTGGATCGAGATATTTGGCAATACTTCACCGTCTTACCAGGTATTCGTTCTGTAGGTGTAATGGGTGATGGCCGTACGTATGACTACACTGTAGGTATTCGTGCAGTTACCTCCATCGATGGCATGACGGCTGATTTTGCTCGTATTCCTTGGGATGTTCTGCAAAAAATATCTGTTCGGATCGTCAATGAAGTGGCACACGTCAATCGAATTGTGTATGATATTACGAGTAAACCCCCCGCAACAGTCGAGTGGGAATAGTCGCAGGAGAGTCAGAAATCTTTTTATATCAAGGTTTTCTGACTCTTTTTATTTTGTCATTGCACTTTCATTGCACTTTTTCTTTTCAGGTTGCCTTAAATAATTAACCGTGAATTGATTTCTGGGCGACGTATCAAAATTCTTTTTCACAGGCTCAAAGTCAAGAATGCCATTCAATTTATCCGCTACTTGGAAATTACTGTTCAGATATAAATGTCCATAGATTCCTAGTGTCGTTTCGATATCCTAATGTCCTAGACGCTTTTTGATTATCAATGGATTTTCACTCATACTGATTAAGAGTGAGGCATGAGAATGACGCAGCGCATGGATTCGGATACGGTGGCATCTTCTTTTATCTTTAAACGTGTTTTATCTCCGCAAACTGGATATTGTATCCATTCTGTTATCGCTATTTCTATCACGTTCCTCGCTATCACGATTGATGGAGAGAATCGATATACAAATGTGCCCTAAGCTTATTTTCCTTCCTCCAATTCAAATAATTCTTCAACAGTTGTTTCTAATAACTTAGCCATTTTCATCGCAAGTTCTAGAGTGGGATTATATTTATCATTTTCAACTGCAATAATTGTTTGACGAGTGACAGATAATTTCTCTGCCAAATCTTCTTGACGCAATCCCATTTTTTTCCTTAATTCCTTAATTCTATTTTTCACTAGACTATACACCTCATTTCATAAGGAAAAATCCAACTGCTAAAGCAATCAGTGCAAAAACAAATGCAGCAATGATTCCTAAAATACCTTTAGACGCTCCAACCTTTCCTTTGAGAAACAATTGTGAAAGAAGAAGTACAACCCCTTGAGTAATTATCAGGAAAAACATAATACTATCTTTAGTTACTAATTCCTTTGCAGTGATACATTCCATGATCCAATAAACAATTTCAAAAATCATTGAATACAGGAAAGTAATTCTAATTGCTTGCAAAGTGTGTGCTTGTTCCATTTCATCCATTTTTTTCACATAAATACCTCCTTCTAAATGTAAATAACTCTTTACATTTATTGTTGTAACTTAACTTCGCTAAAATGGCAAAACCTTTTTACATTTTTCCATTTTAGAGTGTTCCCGTTACTTACTGCCATTCTTTTCAAGAGTAAATTTGAATTGAGATACTTGGATTTGCGTCAATAAAGCAGACTCATTTTTTGAGAGCCTTTTTTGAAGTCAATCCACTATCGCGTTGTTTCCTGGTTTCAGAGAATGGTCAAACCAAAATCTATTGACCATTCTCTGAAACCAGGAAAGGAAATTCTCGTGAGTTCGTTCAAAAAATGTGAATAGCTATTGCGCGTTGTCAGGCTCATTCTTCTGCCTGTTGTGGTTTGATGTACCCGATTGCTCCATATATATACGCTTGCAATTACACCATTCAATATATTGAATCCGTTCAAGTTGAGCTTCTTCAAAAGAATGATAAGTCGTTTGGTAGCCTTCTTCTTTCTTTACTTTTAATAAAAAAAATTCAAATTTCTGAGCATTTTAATTTACTTATAAAAAGTAAGTGATATACTAACTCTTGTAAATAAAAAAAAAGAGGTGCTCATATGTTAAAAATTGGTGTTATTTTAGGAAGCGTTCGTGAAGAAAGAAATGGTTTGGCTGTTGCAGAATGGACAGTTGAAAAAGCAAAAGCATTTAGCAATGCTGAAGATGTTCAATTTGAATTAGTAGATTTAGCGAATTACGATCTTCCGTTTTTAGGCAAAACTCCGACGGCTGAACAAGGTGCTGCAATTGGTGCTTGGTCAGAAAAAATTGCTTCATTTGATGGATATATCTTTATCACTGCCGAATACAATCATGGTGTAGCCGGTGCGTTTAAAAATGCATTGGACTTTTTGAAACCTGAATTTAAAGACAAAGCAGTTGCTTTTGTTGGTTACGGTGGTCTAGGAGCAGCACGCTCAATCGAAAACCTACGTGTGGTTTTAGCAGAACAAGGTCTTGCTTCAACACAACGTACCGTAAACTTTTCATTAATGACAGACTTTGAAAATATGTCTACTTTTAAACCAGCCGCTTTCCATGAAGGTGAATTACAAGAACTTCTTGGTCAATTAATTGGCTGGAGTGGTGCTTTAAAAACTTTACGTTAAAAAAATAAGCAAAAAAACTGTTTGTAGGGCTATGCAATGCCCCTCAAACAGTTTTTTTGCTTAAACTTATTTTCCTGCGCTAGGAATCAGCTTCCCTTTTGCCTCTGAGTAGCCTTAATTGGTAGGTGAAATCATCCACCCATTGATTAGCCAGAAACAGTGTCCCATTTTTTTCTTCCATTCGTTTGAATCCCATATATTCATATAAGCGGATTGCTCGTGGGTTTGTCCCGAGAACATGCAGTTGAATAAATGCTATGTGTTGTTCTTCAGCACAACAAAGCAGCTGCTTCAATAATTTTTTAGCGATTCCTTTGCCTTGCTCCTCTGGTCGAACAAATAGTTCAAATTCCCAAAAGGTATATTCAGGTGTTGTGACTGGATAATAGATGAGGGCACCTAAAACAGTCAGGTTTTCAATCATCATAATAGCCTTTCCCTGCTGAATTTTTTGCAAGAAGCGATCGTATTCATCTGGTCTGTAAGGATGAGGATCCACTTCAATGGTCATCGTTTGTTGGCTGATCTGCCACAATTGTTTTTTTTCATCAGGATTGACTATACCTACTTTGATTTCCAATGCTTCGCATCCTTTCTTTAGGCTTATTTCTGTCGACAAGCAAAATGTTGAACCTTTTTTCAAGGCTCGTGCTGGACTTACCCTCGTGATCTACGTGGTGTTTTTCTATGAATCTGCGATGAATTGCTATAACTAAGGCTAACTATCCCATCGTTCCATTGTATATGCCATTTCCCAAAAGCGGAGTTCATAGATACTGCTTCGATAGAAAGCTTGTTTCATTGCTTCGCGTTCTTGTTCATCCACTTCACTGGCTGCTTGATTGGTCAAGTCAAGCATTGTTTGGACATCCTCCGTATAGGCTTCGCTATCATAGGTGGCAATCCATTGCTGATACAAAGAAACAGGTGATCCCTCAGCAATCAGACGTTTGCCAATCTCATTATACAGCCAATAGCATGGCAATAGACTGGCTATTGTCCGCTGAGTGGTTCCATGATAAAGTTGCTCGTACATATGGTTAACATAATTGTATGCACTAGGAGCAATGGGTGTTAACTGAATTTCATCAGAAGAAATGGCAAGTTGCTGGAAGAACGCTTTTCGAATTTCAACTTCGCCATTCTTTAGATTTTCTGCATTCGCTCTTAAAAATTCAGCTGTGCGAGCATCACTACTTTTTTGAGCAGCTAGGCCATGAATTTTTCCAAACTCTTCTAAATAATAGCGATCCTGCAATAAATAGTATCGGAACACGGAGGGTGCTAGTTCGCCGGAAGCAATCTCCTTGATAAATGGATGTTTATAACTTTTAATCCAAACGGGTTGTGCCATATCGAATAATTGATCTGTGAACTTTGTCATTTTAACCTCTCCCACTAACAAATTATTTTTTGATGTCTTATTGTAGACAATGGATACTAATCAAAAAAAGCCCAACATTTTCATGCGGGCGCCTACTCAGAATAATCATTCTTTGCTCAGCTCCCTACGCTAGTACTAACTAGATCAGGTAATATGGGTAATTCTCAGCCATCAGGCACCCCAGCTTCTTTTTTAAAATTATAACAAGCCTTTTCTTTGCTGTCAAAATTATTTTAAATCGCTTTCTTTTAACGACAATTGTTTTTTGATGCAAAAAAAAAAGAGACCTAGCAGGATTTATTGTTTTTTTCCGTCATACATTTCATGATGGAGTGTCTATTTGTTGCTCCAACGTTGACTTAAACACCTGCTAGGCCATATTCAGTTAGTAAGGAATTCGTCAATCTCCCACGCCTTTCTAAAATTTGTAACCTTTAATTCACTTTCACATAGTCAATTACCCTATGTTTCAACTAGCTTTTTGTTTCACTGACTTTGTATTCACTGTGTTGCCTTACAAACTCATTTGACTCAATTTAACTAATTGTGGGAATCATTGGTTCCTTACAAGTTCATTATAAGGGATGGCGTCTTTTTTTGCAAGCGTTTTCTATTAAAAATTCTTTTGCTTTATCAGGCATTCTCGATTCTTCCTCTTAACAAACAGGGTATAATAAATACAGTTGCTAACAGATTACGAAAGGAGCCTTTATGAAACAATCAACCGAAGAAGCATTGACTACACTTTACAATCTCATTCTTAATCCTCGGACGCGTGATTGGGAACGTCAACAATTAGAGACTGCCAAACAACGTCTGTACAATCATGAGCGCTTAGCGGATACACTTGCCCAGCTTGAAGTCGTTCTTCGTCCTTTGGCTACACGACACTCACTCACACCCGATGTTGCCGAATTTTACGCAACGTTAGCCGGCAATTCTGATTTCTCACAACCTTTTGATGATCACCTTCATTTTACCAAGGATGGTCCGTTTATCGAACGAGCAATTTTCGCTGGTGGTTGCTTTTGGTGTATGGTAGAACCATTTGAGACACGAACAGGTATTTTAGCTGTTTATTCAGGCTATACTGGTGGGTCAACTGCTAATCCTAGCTATGAAGAGGTTTCTAGAGGACAATCAGGCCACGTTGAGGCTGTTGAAATTATATTTGATCGTCGAAAAATTTCTTATCAACAATTGAATGCAATCTATTGGCAATTGATTGATCCGACCGATGCCAATGGTCAAATTAATGATCGAGGGACACAATATCGACCAATAATCTTTTATCAAAATGCGGAACAACAGCATCTTGCCGAACAAGCAAAGCAAGCGGCAGCTGCTCGCTACCATCGACCAATTGTCGTGGAGATTCAACCCGCTCAGCCCTTTTGGTTGGCAGAGAACTATCACCAACAATTTTATCAAAAAGAAAAGCAGCGTTATCATCGAATCGAACGTGCCCGTAAACAATATCTGCTATTTTTAAAGATGCAAAACAATGTGTGCTCTTTTTTTCATAAAGCGAAGTAATTCTTGTTATCCCTGCGTGTACTTGCTTTGCAAAGGGGCCTTCGTAGCAAACGTTCCTTACGCTTTTTCTTCAAGCGAATCTGGAGACTCTTTTGCTGCAACCTCTTCCCAAAACTGGTCACCCCATTGACAGATGGATTGAACGATGTCGGCCAAATCCGTTCCTATCTCTGTCAATTCATATTCTACTTTTGGTGGCACAATGGGATAAACACGTCGTTTAACAATCTGATCTTGTTCCAATTCTCGAAGTTGCCGAATAATCATTCGTTGATTGATTGTTGGTAGTATCCGTTCAAATTCACTTAGTCTTAAGACTGGCTCTTGCAAAAGTGCCCATACGATGGCAATTTTATATTTTTCTCCTATCACAGACATTGCCAAGTCTTTCGTAGTTATAAATCGTTTGTTTCGATATTCGTACACCGCTGCTCCCCCTTATCACTTTCTTCCAATTTCATTTAGTTGCTCGATTGATTGTAGTTTATGGAATCAAAAAAACTGCCTTCATTGGCATTTTTCAAATATCCAGTACCAGTAGCCATCCTCCTCATCTATACCAGTCAGGTAACAACGATTGTGTCCGCGAATGGCGACTCGTCGCTTAACTATAAATAGTATAGCCTACAACTGACAAATTTGTCAGTATTGTTTTTTCTCTACGTTACTTTATGATAGAAAAGAGTTCATTTCTACTCATTCCTAGATTAAGTACCTTTATATGAAGGGCCGTTGAAGTGAGTAGCACCTCATCAATTACGAAAGAAGGAAGACAACGTATGAAAAGTAAAGCTGCTGTTGCATTTGCTCCAGGAAAACCCCTAGAAATTGTGGAAATTGACGTGGAAGATCCAAAAGAAAATGAAGTAATGGTAAAAATTTTATACACATCTGTGTGCCATACAGATGCATTCACTTTGTCTGGCGACGATCCTGAAGGGGTTTTCCCAGTTGTTTTAGGCCATGAAGGTGCAGGCGTTGTTGTAAAAGTTGGATCAAATGTGACCGATTTTAAAGAAGGCGATCACGTTATCCCATTGTACACGCCTGAATGTGGGAAATGTGAATTCTGTTTATCTGGGAAAACAAATTTATGCTCTGCTGTTCGCGAAACGCAGGGTAAAGGACTAATGCCAGATGGGACCACTCGCTTTTCTTATCAAGGAGAACCTGTGTATCATTATATGGGGACCAGTACATTCAGTGAATATACCGTCGTGAATGATATTAATCTGGTGAAAATTGATAAACAAGCACCCCTAGACAAAGTTCCGCTACTAGGATGTGGGGTTACCACTGGTTTGGGTGCGGTTGAAAATACTGCCAAAGTGGAAGAAGGAGCCACCGCTGCCGTTTTTGGATTAGGAGCGATTGGACTAGCTGTGATTCAAGGACTGAAAAAAGCGAAGGCGCAACGAATTATCGCTATTGATATGAATCCTGATAAATGGCCTTTAGCCCAAAAAATGGGGGCAACCGATTTTGTTAATCCAAAAGATTATGCTCGCCCAATTCAAGAGGTTCTTGTTGAAATGACCAACGGTGGAGTTGATTATAGTTTTGAATGTATTGGAAATGTTGAAGTGATGCGTTCAGCTTTAGAGGCTTGTCACAAAGGCTGGGGTGTTAGTGTGATTATTGGTGTTGCTGGTGCCGGAAAAGAAATTCACACGCGACCATTCCAATTAGTAACCGGGCGCGTTTGGAAAGGGTCTGCTTTTGGGGGAGTGAAAGGGCGTACCCAATTACCTGGAATGGTGGAAGATTTTATGAACGGTGAAATTGATCTCGATTCCTTTATTACACATCATTTGCACTTTTCTCAAATTAATGAATCCCTCGAACTGCTACATCGCGGGGAATCAATTCGTACAATGCTAACTTATGGAGGAGAATGAGATGAGGATCGAACGTATTGAACAACATCAAGCATTCGGAGGCCAACAATTGAAATACCGGCATCATTCAGATAGTTTGCATTGCTCGATGACTTTCAGTTTGTATTTGCCAAAGCCCTCCGCATCTCCAACCTCGTTAATTTGGTGGCTTTCTGGCTTAACCTGCACAGACGATAATTTCAGTCAAAAGGGCGCCTTCCAAAAATATGCTTCCCAAGAAAATGTTGCCTTTCTCATCCCTGATACATCACCAAGAGGCGAACTTCCTGACGATGAAGCTTGGGACTTAGGCCAAGGTGCAGGGTTTTATGTCAATGCAACTTGCGAGCCTTGGAAGCAAAATTATCAAATGTACGACTACTTGGTAAATGAATTACCTGAAATTGTTTACGACCTGATTCCAAACTATTCCGGCAAAGAAAGTATTATGGGCCATTCCATGGGTGGTCATGGTGCATTGATTGTGGGACTAAAACAGCCTGAGCGTTTTTCTGCAATCTCTGCTTTTGCACCAATTCTTAACCCGTCTAACGTACCTTGGGGCAAAAAAGCCTTCACAGCCTATTTAGGAACCGATGAAACTACTTGGAAAACCTGGGATGCAACCGAGCTTTTACAAAAAGTTGGCGAAATTCATCCTCCCATTCTGCTTACGCAAGGAACAGCGGATCCTTTCTACGCGGTTCAATTAAATGAAACAGCCTTCTTAGCCAACGTGAAAGATACAGACGAACAAGTACGGTACGAAAAAAAAGAAGGGTATGACCATAGTTATTTCACCATAGCAACTTTTATTGAAGAACACCTTGCGTTTCACTGTCAACAATTTCATAAATAGCAAGCGAGTATTGCCCTAACAAACTTGGCGGATACAGGGAACTTGATGAGTCTACCTTGCGTTTCATTCCTCAAAAAGGCCTTTATCACGTCCCGCTAATGGACGCTGATAAAGGCCTTTGTTTATTCTTTTCCTTGGATGAGGGATAGGATTGTTTCTTTCCGTTCGAAAAATTGCTCATCCATCGTTATTTCTTCCTGTTGCGCATCAACTGCCTGTTGCGCATAGTTTACCATCATTTTGTTTACAATCGTTCCTGGACTAGGCGACATCACATAAATCGTCGTAGCCAAAGAGAGGGCTTCTTCGATATCATGTGTAATCATAAAAAATGTTTGTCGTTTTTGCGCCCATAATTGACGCAGCAATCGTTGCATACTCATACGAGTAAGTGCATCCAATGCGCCAAATGGTTCATCCAATAATAAAATTTCAGGTTCATTCACGAGTGCTCGTGCTAAGGTGACTCGTTGCTTCATCCCACCAGATAGTTCAAATGGGTATCGCTTCTCTGCCTCTTGCAAATGAACTTGTTGTAAGGCTTGTGTCACACTTTCTTCAATTTGTTCTTTGGAAACATGACGCATACGCAAGCCATAACTGATATTTTTGGTCACCGTTAACCAAGGAAACAAGGAAGGCGTTTGGAAGACTACTCCCCGATTCCAATTGGGTCCTTCTATGGTTTGACCATGCATCTGGCACAAACCTGTCGTCGGTTGAAGATACCCTGCTATCATTTTTAAAATCGTACTTTTGCCACAACCTGACGGCCCAACCAAACAGACAAACTCCCCTTCATGAATTGCTAAATTAATTGTTTCTACCGCTGGAACACGTTGCTTTTTGGTCTGATAATGAACGGCAACATCTGTTAAGGTGATGAGTTCTTGTTTCATCTTATTTTTCACCTTTCACTAATTGTTCAATATAGGATGGATCAACGAAGGACTGCACTTCTTTTTCTGATGGCACCTGATCAATTGACTTTTGTTCTTTTAAAAATTTAGCTGTATCCAAAAAGATTTTTTGAAATTGACCCGTTTCTTTTGATGTGCCGAAATAATCAGGTGATAGCTGTTCTTGTGGTGTCAGCCACGTGGAACCCTTCATTTGTTGCAACGTTTCTTCTGCAGTTAAATTTAAGCTACCTGCTATTTTGGCTGCCGCGGCTGTTGGATCTTTTTGATAAGCGTTATTGGCTTTTGCCAATGCACCTAAATAATCAACCACCAACTGAGGGTATTTCTCTGCAAAAGCCGTTCGCACGAGTTCAATATTCGTCGTCATATACCCTTGTTGTGCTAATTGTTTGCTGTCCGTTATGACCGTTCCCGTTTTTTTCAATTCCGTTAGCGTTGGCTCCCAGGTATAGGCTGCATCGATATCTCCTCGTTGCCAAGCCGCCACAATATCGGCTGTTTGCATGTCTAAAATTGTTACATCTTTTTCAATTCCGGCTGCTTCGAGTGCTTTTAGAAGGCTGAAATGAGAAGTGGAACTAAAAGGCGTGGCGATTTTTTTCCCTTTCAAATCTGAGATCGTTTTTACCCCAGATTCCTTTCTTGCTACGAGTGCTTCATTCTCTCCTAGGACATCATGAATCCAGATTAATTTCACTGGAATTTGCCGATTTAATGCGACCACCCCGTTTGTGTAGCCCATTTCCGCAAAATCAATGCTTCCAGAGGCAAAAGCTTGATTCGCAGCTACGCCAGAATCGAAGAAAACAAATTTGACCTTGATTCCTTGTTTTTTATACGCATCATCAAAGTAGCCTTCAACTTTTGCTAATTGTTGATCATTTGGTACTCGAATTGTGCCTATCTTAATTTCTTTTGGTACAGTGGTCGAATCGGCTTCTTTTTTTCCGCATCCGCCAAGCACACTCAGCGATAGCATGATAAAAATGACAGAAAAAATGAAGGAAGTGCGTATTCGTTTATCCATTTTATTCTCCCTCTTTTCCTTTCCAAAATACTATGCCTTTTTCTAACAAAACAATCATGCGATCCAATAAAATACCGGTAATCCCCATCAGGATAATCCCTACGAACATCACATCGCTTTTTAAATAACGACTTGCATCAATAACCATCCAACCAATTCCACTGGTGGCGGCAACCATTTCTGCGGCAACCAAAGTAGTATAGGCTACTCCTACCGCTGTCCGTAAGCCCGTAAAAATTTGAGGTAAACAGGCAGGTAAAATAACCGAAAAGAAGACTTGCCAAGAAGAAGCTCCTAATGAGCGAGCACTTAAAATATATGTATCATTCACAGTATCCACAGCAGATGCGCTCGCTACATAAAGTGGTGCAAAAGCTGCTAAGTATAACAGAACAATCTTAGAGGATTCTCCAATGCCCAACCATAAAATAAGCAACGTATAATACGATAAGGGTGGCAAAGGTCGATAGAATTGAACAACCGAATCAACCAACGCACGAAAAGGCAAAAAATACCCACTCAAGAGTCCCATTGGTAGTGCAGTAATGAGTGCAAAAAATACGGCAATTCCTAATCGTGAAAGACTCATCCCCATTTGATGAGATAGCAATACACCATTATAACCATGTTGAAGAATATCTAGAAAGGTTTGCCAAGTCTTTTGAGGTGTTGGCACTAGACGTGTGTTCACAAATCCACCATTTGTGGTTACGGTCCAAATAATAAAAATAATCACCCATGTCACTAATGCTAGCCATTTAAGCATGGATCGATCTTTTGTTTTCATATGGTTTCCCTTTATCAAAATTTATTCGTGTACAGTTGTGTTGATTTTCAAATGATAAGTGCTTGGAAACACCACGGTGGTGTTTCCAAGCCTTATCCTCAAAAATAATAATCCGTTTGATTTACTTTCCTTTTAAAGTAAATCAAAGCGATAATTCGTTACAATTGGCTTTCTACCTTTCGTTTGGTCATTAAAGTATTCATACATTGACAAGCCTAAAAATGACCCCATTAAGTTATAGACATTGGTGAAACCAAGATTACCCAATGCTCGAACCATGTTATAACTACGTTGACTAGATAAGCAATGAACGTAGACCGGTTGATCGGTTGGAATTTCATCCAACCGTTGACGAAATTCACTAAGTGGTATATTCACTGCATTCACAATATGCCCTTCAGCAAATTCTTTTGGTTCACGAGCATCAACAATATACGCATTTTTTTCAACTAGCTCACGAATTTGAGTTAGTGGGACTTGTTTGTATTCACCGTTTAATACATTTAGACCAACCAAAGCAGCCATGTTGACGACATCTTTTGCCGTACCAAAGTCTGGAGAATAACACAATTCAAGTTCTTTCAAGTCTTCCAATGTGCCTCCCATCGAAATCATGGTAGCAATGACATCGACACGTTTATCAACATTTCCTTCACCTACAGCTTGGGCCCCTAAAATTTTGCCGGAAGGATCTGCAAAAATCAATTTGAAAAAGAGTGGACGAGCATCTGGCATCAATCCTACTTTATCTTTTGGAATAACCATTGCCGTTTGATATGCAATTCCTGCTTTTTGACAATCTTTTTCATTGAGTCCTGTGCAGGCAGCATTAAATTGAAAGACTCGGACAACAGATGAACCAATCACGCCTGTATTGACATATGTTCTGCCATAGATATGATCTGCAGCTGCCCTAGCTTGTCTTTGAGCAGGACCTGCTAATGTCAAACGTGTTTTCTTTTGGGTAATGCGATGGGTCACTTCAATGGCATCGCCTACTGCATAGATGGCTGGATCAGACGTTTTATAATGATGGTTTACTTTAATACCACCTGTTTCGCCGATTTCCAACCCACAATCCGTAGCCAAAGCTGTTTCTGGTCGGACACCAATGGCCATTACTACTGCACCGGCAGCAATTTTTTTGCCAGAAGCTAGGAGCACATCGGTATCAGTAATTTCCTTGACACTATCTTCCAAAACTAACTCGATTCCTTGATCCATCAATTCTTTGTGGAGAATTTGTGCCATATCATAATCAAAAGGCATCATTACTTGGTTTGCTGCTTCGACTAAGGCAACTTTTTTGTTGTCCATCCGTAAGTTTTCTGCCACTTCTAATCCAATGAATCCCCCACCAACGACGGTGATTTCTTTAATGTCATTGCCATCCACAAATTCTTTAATTTTCGCAATATCTGGAACGTTACGTACTGAAAAAACATGTGGTTTATCAATGCCAATAATGCTTTTTGGCATTACAGCGTTGGCACCTGGTGAAAGAACCAACTCATCATAAGCTTCTGTATAAATTTTGCCAGTTGTTTCTTCTTTTACTTCCACTTGTTTCGCTTGACGGTCGATGTGAAGAACTTCATGATTGACTTTCGCAATAATATTGTATTGGTTTTTAAATTGTTCTGGCGACATGAGCACCAAGTCACTTGCTTTTGCAACCGTTCCACTTAAATGAAAAGGTAAGCAGCAGTTTGAAAACGACACGTACGGACCTTTTTCAAACATAATAATCTCTGCTTGTTCATCCAATCTGCGAATCCTAGCTGCTGCGGAAGCTCCTCCTGCTACCCCACCAATTACAACAATTTTCTTACTCATGATTTATCCTCCTATATGTTTTTTATTTCTTAGGCAATGTGCAAGCTTTTCCTGCAAATGTTTTTAGTGCAAAAATTCCACCCAATGTCATTGCAACTAAAAAGACCCAACCGGAAAGAGAGAACGTACTAATACCTGAATACAAAGCGCCGGCGTTACAACCTCTGGCAAACCGTGCGCCAAATCCCATTAATAAGCCACCAAAAATGAAGTACATCGAATCACGCCATTGAAAGTCTGTTTTAAAACGGAAACGACCAGCTAAAAGGAACGTAAGCAAGGCTCCTGCAACTAACCCAAGATTGCGGATTGTTCCACCATCTTGCAATAATCCTCCACTAACCTTGTCAGATAATTCAACTAAACGTGGGTTGGTAAATGTCACACCAAACTTTTCAAGAACGTAAACGCTCAGTGTAGAAAATGGTGTCGTAACGCCCCATGACTTATGTTGTGAAACAAGAATGAACAACCATGCAAACGCAACAACTAAGGCACCCTTCATGAAACTCCAACGTTCAACAAATAAATGATGGTACATTTTTTGGCCTGCAGTTGGGCGAATATCTTCTTCACCGATTGGTTTTTCAAAATCTTCCCAATCACTAACAGGATCCATGTACGTTCCTGCTTTTTTTCGTTTTTCTTCATAGCGGACAACTAACCAATAAATGAATAACAGTCCTGCGATTGAAACAAGCAAGGCCCCCACGTACCCAAATACATCAGGTAAATAGACCCGTGCACTTATTTTTCCCAGAGAACTCGTTTGTACTCCATACATAGCCAATTCTCCAGGAATAGACCCGATGATAAAGAATGGGATAGTCAACCATGCCCGTCCTTCTCCTTCACCCATGTCAGTCAACGTTCCTGACGCACAGCCACCAGAAAAGATCATCCCTACTCCAAATAAGAACCCGCCTACTATTACGCCAAGGTCAGCCGGTTCCACATTTTGGGTACCGGGAATAACATTTTGACCATCCGTCGATAAAAAGTTTGGAATGGCTCCTGCTTGTGCGGAAAACCATTGTATCCCCATGGTGACAATCATAGTTAGTCCAAACATTAATAAAAGCGCTTTCGTTAAACTGCCTTCTCCGCGTACATAAATTCGTTTGATTCCTCCAGCAAACCCGAATCTTGAACGTGAAAGTGCATAGCCCATCATCACACCTGCTAAAAGATGCATTGCTAGAGCAGGCTTCACTGCATTTAAGTGAATTCCCCAAACAAATAATAAGATAAGAAAAATAAAACCAATGGTGATTTGGGTTTTCGAACGATTCCAAGCATTGCCGACAGGGACTTCCTTATTTCTTGAAACTTCCATTGTAACCCTTCCTTTTCTTTATAATTTTTTCACAATAAAAGTGAAAAATAGAAAAAATATCTTCTAATTATCTTCTATGGCCACATATTTTTATTAGATATTTTCTTCACAATCATCATACAGCAGAACCTTTTTTTTGAGAAATGATGATTTTTGATAGCATCATAACGTTTTGTTATAGATGAAACTGTTGTATACTAACAGCAGAAACGTAACAGCGAGGAGTGAACGGTATGCTTGATTATCGTTATGATACTTTTTACACGTTGGCAAAACAGCTAAATTACACCAGAGCCGCAGAAGAACTGAATATTACGCAGCCAGCAGTCACGAAACATATCCAGTCGTTGCAAGCAGAACTTGGTGTCAATTTGTTTATTTATGAACACAGGGAACTCTCTTTAACTCCTAGTGGTGAATATTTGTTTCAGCAGTTAGATCAACTAATGCCGGAGCTCCACACCATTTATCGAACCCTTACCCAAAACTCACAATTAAAAATTGCTGTTGGTCGGACCATTGGAGAATGTTTTTTGTTTCAACACGACACGGCGTTTTCTGCCTTTTTTGATCGTGAGGATATCGAACTGTCCATTGACACTACCGACGTGATTTTGCCTAAACTATTTTCTAATGATATCGATATTGCGATTGTGGCGGGTGAAATTGATGAACATAAATTCACGAAAACCCATTTTTTAAATCAGCGATTAGTCGGTATTTGCTCTCCATTGAATAACGAAGTACGTACAGCAACGACACTAAACGAACTCACCCATTCATTCCTGATTTTGCGCGAACGAGGTGCTGGTGTGATTCAAGTTCTAAAACGAGTCCTGGCTCAGTCTGGACTTAGTATTCCTCAATTTAAAAAGCATACGCACATTGCCAATACAGATGCAATCAAAAAAATGGTTATTCAAAATAAAGGCATTAGTTTTTTATTTGACTGTTCTGTCAAAGAAGAGCTCGATAAGGGCATTTTATTGGAAATTCCCTTGCGACCGATCACTTCCTTCGCCTTTTATCTCGTAACAAAAAAGGGACGTGAAAGAGAACCGTTTATAAAGCAAGCAATCAAAGAGTTGAAAAAGACTATTTAACATTCAGGAATAATGAAAAACTAACCAATAACCATTTTTAAATGCCAAAAAAGAGGCTCACAAGTAAAATGGTACCTATAGATTGAACACTCTTTTTTACAAGTGTCCTATCTACAGGTACCATTTTATAGAGCTAGGCCTCTTTTTTTATCAAAATTTATCTGGATTTGAAGCAATCAATACTTTGATATCATTCCCTGCCATCACTGTATCAAATGCAGCTCGCCAATGATCCAAGTCAAATTTTTTGGTAATCATCTCGTCAATTCTAATAGCGCCCTTTGCTAAAAGGTGAATCGCAATCGGCCAATCATATGGATTTTGCGAGCGGCTACCCTTGTATGAAATTTCTCGTTGAATAATTGATTCTGTATCAATATCAACAATTTTTTTGGCAAACAATCCAACTTGGATGAACTCTCCTTGTTTTTTGACCAATGGCAAGCTTGCGTTGACCGCGTATGATGATCCCGAAGCATCATATACCTTATCCACCCCATAGCCATCCGTCACTTGCATCACAATTTCAGCCAAGTCTTCCACTTGAGTATCAACCACAATATCTGCCCCTATTTTCTTCGCCAATTCTAAACGATGCGCATCCTTTGTAATTCCCGTCATAATGACAAATGAGCCCACTTCTTTCGCAATTTGTAGTAAGAATAAGCCAATTGGTCCCGGTCCCATAATAATGATTACATCTTTTAGTTCCAACTTACTTACTTGATACATGGCATGAACACAGCATGCTAGCGGTTCGCTCATTGCTGCCCCTTCGTAACTCAAGTTGTCTGGAAGAATATGCACACTTTCTTCTCTTGCTAAGACGTAATTCGCCATACTGCCATTTTGTTGTGTTCCCAATCCTTTTCGATAAGGACAAAGATTGTATTGTTTTCTCTTACAATAATCACATTGATTGCATACGGCGAAGGTTGTTTCACTTGTCACTCGGTCGCCTACTTTAATTTTGGTAACCTCTTCACCAATCTTAACTACCCTCCCTGAAAACTCATGTCCTAATACAACTGGGGTCGTGGGATTCGCATACTCTCCTTTGAACGTATGAATATCCGAACCGCAAATTCCTGTATAGGCCACTTCAATCAGTACTTTATCCTCTGTTACTTCAGGGACAGGCAATTCAATCATTTCCATTTTATCGTAGCCTGGCTCTTGCTTTGATACCCCTTTCATAACTTCTAACAATGTGACACCCTCCTTAAAAAACCATATTGTATAATTCTGCTAATTTTAAGAAAATCCAGTTTAAGATATTCCCGCCTGTGTCTAAATTACTAATTTCCGCAGCTCCTTTTGGAAATTCCACAATTCCATTTGCCATTTGCGTCAAAACTGGTGCGAAATTGGTAGCCATTAATAGTGCCAAAGTGATAACAACTGTTAAAGAAATAACGGAATGCAAAATGTTTCCTTTTCGACTAGGAACAACCAAAGCAGCGAAAAACGGAATTGTTGCCAAGTCGCCAAAAGGTAATACGCGGTTACCTGGTAAAATCACTGCGATAAATAAAGTAATGGGTACCATCAAGAGCCCTGTTGCTAGAGCTGCTGGCGCTCCAGTCGCAAGTGCAGCATCCATTCCCAAGTATATTTCACGATCGCCATATCGTTTTTGCAGCATTTTTTGTGCACTTTCTTGAATTGGAATTAATCCTTCCATTAAAATTTTCACCATTCTTGGCATCAAGAACATTACGCCGCCCATGGTCATACCGATTTGTAAAATGCCTGCAAAATCATAGCCACCTAAAATTCCTAAAAATGCCCCAATAATAATCCCCATAATCATGGGTTCGCCAAAAATACCAAAGCGTTTTTGAATGGTTTCTGGTTTTACATCAAGCTTGTTAATTCCAGGAATTTTGTCCACTACCCAACCAATTGGAATGCCAATCAATGCATAGCCTTGCGCCGAACCGGTTGTAAAGCTAACACCTTCAAGCCCATAATACTCTTGCATTTTCGGTGCTGTTTTATCGGCGACAATTTGTACAATGACGGTATAAATAATTCCACAAAAAATTCCGAAAATGAAATTCTTCGTTACAATATAACCCGTTGCTGCTGCTGCGCTCATGTGCCAATAGTTCCAAATATCAATATTCAAGGTTTTCGTCCAATTCATGGCAAGCATAATTAAATTAACAATTAAAATAACTGGAATCATTACTGCTGCAATAGGTTGTGCCCATGTTCCTGCTGCTACTGCGGGCCAACCAGCATCAATAATGGTTAAGTTCAACCCAAATCGTGCCACCATTGCTTGGGCAGCTGGTCCAACACTAGTTGTTAATAAGTTAATCACTAGGTTGATACCAATCATTCCAATCCCTACCGTAATACCTGATATAATCGCTTTCTTAGGGGGTACGCGGAACACCAATCCAACAATAAAAATAATAATCGGCAGCATAACACTTGCCCCAACACCCAAAATTCCTTGGACAATATTCATTAATCCATCCATTCATCATTCCTCCTTATCTAGTTTCCATTTATTTTGTTCACTGCATCCATGATTTCTTGTTCGACTTTTTCAGTACCAATACCTGTTAGAAATGCCATCGCTTTAATCGCTGGGATTCGATAAGATGTTGGTAACATAGTTGTAGAAATTAAAAGATCTGCATCATCTTGCTTCGCTGCTGCCTCCGCAATTTTAATTTGTGTAATATCAACTGGCACATGATTGGTTTTGAATAAATCCTCTACTTTTTTCATTACAACCGTTGATGTAGCAATGCCTGCACCACATGCAACTAATACTCTAATTTTTTTCATTGTTCTTCCTCTTTTCATAAATGATTTTGTTTGATAATTGTTAACAACTCCTGACTATCTTGAGCTGCAATTAATGCCGCAAGTAGTTCATCATTTTGTAGCAGTCCCATTAACGACTGCAACATTTCTAATTGAGCGTGAGGCTCATTCAAACCTAATACAAAAATAATTTTTGTTGGTACTATCATCTGATTGTCTTCCATACTTTTAAAATCAATCGGACACTGATTGACAACAATCGCCACGAATTCTTTGCTTACTAAATCGGCCTCTGTGTGCGGAATTGCTGCACCAAATTTTTGAAGAGGAATCCCTGTCGGAAATTCTTTTTCACGATCAGTCAACCCTTGAAAAAAACCGGGCAATACCAATTCAGCTTGTTCTGCATCAGATGCTATGGTTCGAAACACCTCCTCTTGCGATTGAAAGTCGGCTTTTGTATAAATCAAATCAGTTCTTAAATAATCACTCAGCTTTTTTTTCGTCATGCTATTTCCCCCAGTACTGGTCATTGTGTTCTTTTAAAAGTTGGAGTCCTTCTTGAATGGTCGCTACCTCAGCCAACTTTTCTGCATAGATTGAGCCCGCAAGATGCATCATTTCCAACAATAAGTCAATATGCTTTTCCTTGTCATTCGAAGCCAATAAAATAACTAAATAGATGAGTTGTTCGTTCTCTTGGATGAGCCCATTGCGAACAATTCCCATGCTGATTCCTAAGTCAAATGCTCCTGCCTCTGCCACCGTATGCGGGAGTGCAATTTTATTTCGTAAAACGATATATTCCGGAATCGTAGGCATTTCAGCTTGAATGGTTTGAATATAATTTGGAGATATAATCTGCGCTTTTTCTAATGGTCTCGCCAATTTAGCTAGTACTTCGGGCCAAGTCGTCTCCTCTTCAAATAATTGAAGGGTTTCAGTATTCACTAAATCAATTAGATGGTTTTGTTTGGGTTCAAAAATAGGTGCCTTTTCGCTCTGAAGCAAGCCCATCAATTCATCATATAATCCAGCTTCATTTTCAAGAGTGGTATGTTTTTTGATTAGTGCCATAATTTCTTCGGGATTTACAGCACTGTATCCTAGGTTCATTGTCTTTGATAAAAAATGTTTTCTTAGTTGTTTTTTTTCATCTTTGGATAGAAAACTATCTACTTCAAATACGGGTAAATCCGTTTTAAGTGGAACTGCCGAAAAAACATAGTCAACCTCATATGAATACTTGTAGAAATCTCTTTGGGAGACAACATCAACAAAATTAATTTCTGGAAATAATTTTTGTAAGGTGCTTTTTAGCAACACAGCAATAGCTGTGCCATTTCGGCAAACAATTATCGCCTTTTTTTGCTCTTCACCATTCAGTTTGAATGAATGATTTTGTAAAATATGACTTGATATGAATAGGGAGATATAAAATACTTCTGGTTCAGGAATCTCCTTTTGAAAATATGATTCTAGTGGACCCAGTGCTTTTTTCACCAAAAAATAGAAAGAGGACAAATCATTATTTATGGTATGTGGCAAATATTTTGATTGAAGATTTAAGTGGTACTTGATTCGATAATAAGCTGGTCGCATATGAATCATTAAATCATTTAACAGCTGCTCTCTATTTTCAATTTCAACACCTGCAATCCGCTCGAAATTATCCATCACTTGGATCAGTGACTCGTTAATATCTTTTAGCACTTTATCGTTCAGAAGTTCTGCTTTTGAACTATTCGATGTCAAGATTAGTAACGTCAAATACACCCGTTCATTTTCATCTACTTCTGCTACATCTCCTATCGTGCGTTCAATCAAATGATACTCACGTGTATCCGCCAATTCCCGATCATTAATGCGAAAATCATATGCTACCTTTTTCCCTTTTTTGATTCTACAAATGATAAGCAGAATCAAATATGGGAGCATCTCCATGCGTTCATCCGTAAATTGAATATTCAGTTCATTTTCGACCGTTTCCAATCGTTCCTTCATCCCAAGTTGTTCGGCTAACTGAATATTGGCAAAGTGTGCAACTTGTTGTTCTCCTATTGGTAAATGAAATACAGCAGTCAGTGTTTCGACAAGGAGATTTCGTTTATCCCATTCAGAGCCATCAATGTAGTATCCTTTCCTTCGGGTATAAATCAGATCCAGTCCCATTGCTTCTAATGACTTACGTAGAACTGACAAGTCTCGTAATACCGTATTGCGGCTGACCTGAAATTCATATAGGAAATGATTGACCGAAATAAAATCTTCTTTACTTAATAGCATCAATTGGATGAGTTGAACCCGTTCTTCACTAGAAAAAAGATAGTCCTCTTGGGTTGTTTCAAATGATTCTGCCTGATAAAATTGGAAAATTTCTTTCTCAATCAAAAAATGACCTGTTTTCGTCCGTTTGATTACTTTGAGTTGAACTTCTTCCAAGGAATCATTCAGCTTATTTAAAGAATAGCTCAGCTGACCCGGAGTAATGGCTAGCTTTTTGCTTAATTCACTACTCGTTAGTTGTGGATTCTTCATCAGTTCTTGAAATATTTGTTGTGTTCTCTCTTCTAAATTCATATCCATCCCTCTTTATGAGTTCATTTTATAATAAGAACGCTTACATTTTAAAGCATCGTTAAGTCCAATTATTTTTGTTCATTTTTTCCTACATGGTGCTCATACTAAGAAATTCATTTCACATACTATATGATAACACAGCTACTTTTTCCTTTCTCTTTCGCAAAAACGTTCTGAGGAGAAAGACTGATTTCTTATGAGTGTAGCCATAATAAAAAGAATAAGAGATCATTCTTACCTAATTAAGTAAAAACGATCTCTTATTTCGTCAAAATTCTTTTAAATCATTCTATTTTTTTCTTATTAAAAAGTAATAACTACTTGCAATCAAACTACTTAGCAAAAGTAGGGACAATGTTAAAACAGAAACAATTGATCCGGAGATTGTCCCTTGTACAATCGATGTGTTGGGGATTGTTTGAAAAAAACCTAGGATAGCAGCAACAATAGTGGTCGCAATTGCCCCTGAAAATTGTTGCAGCGTATTATAGATGGTATTGCCATCACTATACGCTTCTTTTGCTAGTTGGTTCATTCCCATAGTCATCATGTTACTATAACACAGGCCATTTCCAATCATGAACACCACATGTCCCAATACAAGAAGGGAAACTTGTGCCATTTGCATAAAAAGAGCAAGTGAAAGCCAACCAATACAGGCAATACTTAATCCAAGCAGAATTGGGTATTTCGGGCCTCTTCGATCAAATAGCTTGCCAGCAACAGGCGCCAACAATGCCCCTACCAAAGCACCAGGTAACATCATCAATCCAGCGATGAAGGATGTTTTTCCAAGAACGAATTGAACATAGTTTGGCAATACAAAAGAAATTCCTAGCAATAGAAACTGACACACTAAAAACCCAAATAAAAAAATTCGAAAGCTTTTTTGTTTCATCACATCTAATCGCACTAGCGGATGTTTCGTTGTCTTCACTCGGCAAAAAAACAATCCGAATCCTATCATGGCAAATGCCAAGCCTATCCATCCAATTGGTTGCGTAAGTTGATTCAAAAAGAGTAAGCTTCCTGTGAAAAAACAGCCGATGCCAATTAGTCCAGGGACATCTAACTTACTGGTTAATGCAACACTTATTTCAGGAATCCCACGTAATCCAATGACAAGCGAACAAAGTAATACTGGTATTAAACACAAATAAATTGCATGCCAAGTAAAAACAGATGACAAAAATCCACCATACGTTGGACCAATCGCTGGAGCAATTGCCGTCGTTAGCGTTCCCACCCCAATCATTGTGCCTCGTTTTTCCAAAGGATAGTATGTAAGAATGATGTGAAACATTAACGGTAAGGCTATTCCTGTGCCAATTCCTTGCAATAAACGACCAAGCAAAAGTAACCCAAACGTCGAGGCAATCGCATTTAAGATCACCCCTATTAAAAAGAGCAGGTTGGCACTCATAAATAATTTTCGAATTGAAAAACGTTTGATCAAGTCATTGGATAATGGGACCATTATAGAAATCATCAGGAGATAGATGGTTGTTACCCACTGGACATCTTTCGTCGAGATACCAAATTGTTGAATAAGATCCGGAAAGGTGACATTCATCGCCGTTTCGATCAATACACCTGAAAAGGTCAAGATGCCCGTTGCCAAAACGGCAAGTTGTTTATTAAGTTTTGCTTGTTTCATTCTTTTCCCCCATTCTGTCCAGAAAAAAAGAGACGATTTCTATCGAAATAGAAACCGCCTCTTTCATCGATATGTTCTTTCACATACCCTCTGTACGATTAAACAAGGTTAGTTTACCGAGGAATATGGATGCTGTCAAACTTCATGAGAAAATCATTAAAGGACTGTTCGTTCCTTCAGTGACGGGGCAAAGGTCTTACGTATAACCAACGACACACCTAGACCCACCACATTCAAACCAATAAAGATTAACAGTGATGGTCGATAACTTCCTGTTACTTCATGCAGATAAGAGAGCAGGACAGGGCCAGCAATACCAGCCATCGCCCAAGCCGTAAGGACGTATCCATGAATTGCTCCTAGTTCTTTCGTACCAAAAACATCCCCTAAATACGCCGGAATAACAGAGAAGCCTGCACCATAACAAGACAGCAATAAACAAAAGGCTAAAACGAAGAAATACATATTGCCGAGAATAAAAATACTTGCAAACATCACTAGATTCACGACAAAGATGACTGTGAACGTATTCGGCCGACCGATATAATCTGAAAGTGTGGCCCAAATCAATCGACCAAAGCCATTAAATAACCCTAAAATTCCCACCATAAAGGCTGCGACAACTGCCGACATATTGGTCATCTCTTGCGCCATTGGAGATGCCGCAGATACTAAACCAATTCCACAAGTGATATTAATAAATAGCATCACCCATAAGTACATAAAAGAACGCGTCTTGACTGCTTCATTAGCTGAAAGTTGCTTTCCCCCAGTTAGGCTTGTGCCAACAGGTACTCGCTTCTGCGTTGAATGGGGGAGTGGCTCATCTGGCTTGCGAATAAATTGAGCAGCCACAATCATAATAACAAAATAAACAATGCCTAAACTATAAAAAGTCGGAACTACGCCAATCGTCCCTATCAATTGTTGCGCAATCGGACCAGTCAACATTGCTGCAAATCCGAAGCCCATTATGGCTAAGCCCGTCGCCAATCCGCGTTTATCGGGAAACCATTTGATAATCGTCGATACCGGCGTCACGTAGCCTGCTCCCAGACCCAATCCGCCAATAACGCCGTACCCTACGTACAACAACCAAAGTGCGTCCGTCTGAACGGCTAAACCTGTTAATACAGTCCCTAAACCATAACAAATACTAGAAATCGTCCCTGTGATATGTGGTCCAAATTTTTCAACCAACCGTCCCATAAAGGCTGCCGACATCCCTAAGAAAAAAATTGCGAGACTAAAAGCCAATGAAATGGAAGATTCTGACCAAGTGGTTGCTTGAGCGATAGGAACGGAAAAAACACTCCACGCGTATACAGAACCAATCATTAAGTGTAGCAAGACACCAGCAAAAGCAACGACATACCGATTTTTCTTCAACATAACCCCTCCAAATCGTTTTTAAAAACGAACATTTTTTCATAAAAAGCGTGTACTGTTCGTTTATGAATTCATAATAAAGAAAGTTTGTGCAAAAGAAAAGTGAAAGATAACAAATTTGTTCAAATAAAATCCGAACGTTCTTCTTTTCCTTCTTTTTCGGTTCCTTTTCTCACAATAAAGAGGATTTTTCAATTCAGCAACCATTTGCTAGTATCTATTTTCTCCATTACCGCTTCACAAAAATCCTTCTCAAATTCACAGTCTTTGGTTATCAACTGATCCAGTAGACGAAACTAACGAGAATAAGTGAAAAAATCAAACGAATCAGAATGTGTCTGGGTGTTACTTTTTGGAACACAATCACACCATTTAAAATAGCCGCAAAGAATAATGTCTCTATTCCGAAATACAAAAACGGCAATTTTACTAAGGCTAGAAAAACCAAGACTACCCCCATTAAATTGCACAGTAACGTGCTTGGATAGTGTCGGATGGAAATCGCCTTAATTGCGGCTACTCCCATCGCACTCGCATACAAAAGTGACAGACCAATCAAGAAATGCATCCTCTAACCTCCTTTTTTGCTATACTGATAGTAAATCATACGTGGTACACCACCTGACAAGCATGGGAGGATTAGCTTTTGTACATTGGTGAATTTATCAAAGAAGTTGCTTCAACGAGGGAAACTGTTCGGTACTATATTGAAGAACAATTACTGATTCCTCAAAAAAAGGAAGGTAAATACGATTTTACCAGAGAAGATCTAGCTGATTTCATGGCAGTTAGAGAATTACGTGCGCTAGGTCTCCCCATTCGATTAATCAAAGAGATTAATCAAAATCGAAAAGCTTGTGGTACTAAGACACAATGGCAAGCCAATTTACAAATCATTGAACAAGAACTCAACCGAGTACAAACAGAAATCAATACCTTAACTCAACAGCAAAACCAATTGCTAGATTTGCAAAACCAATTGAGAAAGAAACTTTCTTAATGCGTAGTAGTCATCTCTTCCTCTGGTCGAATGACAATGACAACTTTTCCTTTCACATGACCTTTCTTCACTAAATTGATGGCCGCTTGCCCATTATCCATCGAAAATTGCTCTTCAATATGAATAGGATACTGATTTTGATCAATTAACTGAGCAATCTTTTGCAATTGATTGCCATTTGATTGGGTAAAGAAGGCATAAAAATGGCCTTCTTTTTTACGTGCAAGTCGTGTAAATCTCGAAGTGGCTACTTTTACGAACAATTGGGCTCCCTTACCAAGACCAATTTTTTGAGCAAAGTCTGCGGTTGGTAGCGAAACGATGGTTGCGACGCGTCCACCTTTTTTTAACACGGAAAAGGAATCAACTAAGGTTTGGCCGCCCCTCGTATCAAAAACTGCATCTACTGAAGAAAGGACTTCCTTGAAATCGGTTGTTTGATAGTCAATGATTTTTTCAGGATGATAGGCTGCTAAAAATGCTGCTCCTTGTGCACTAGCAGTGGTCACCACTTGGGCACCCATTGCGTGAGCTAACGCAATCGCGGCAGACCCCACACCTCCCGATCCACCAGTAATCAAAAGCGTTTGCTTTGGTTGAAGTTGTAGGCCTTCTTCCAGACCTTGCCAAGCAGTTAAAGCGGCCAAAGGGACAGATGCTGCTTCAATTAAGGAAATGGTTCGTGGCGCATGTGCAATATCGTTGGGGTGGACAGCAATATATTCACAAAAACTTCCTGTGTGAGGAGCACGACCAAATACTTTGTCCCCAATTTGGTATCCTTGAACATTCACACCAACCTCCTTTACAATTCCTGAAAAATCATGACCTAATGTCAGAGGAAGCTTGTTGCCCAATACCCACTTTCCATCACCTTGTTGAATTTTATAATCAACTGGATTGACACTTGCCGCAACAACTTCAATACATAGCTGCTCCGCTGTAATTGTTGGTTTCTCAACTTCTTGTATCTGCACATCTTCACCATAATGATTTATTTGTAATGCTCGCATTTTTTCTCCTACTTTCTTTTATAGTTGACCAGTCAACTATAAAAGAAGCGAAATCATTTTACAAGAAAACAGAATTAAAAAATTTCGTGTATACTGATAATGAATGTATACTTATTGCCATTCCTAACTTTGACGAATAAAACCACCCACCTGATTCAATAAAATACCTAAGAGAAAGTAGGTCAACAAATGATTAAATGGGGAATTATCGGCGCTGGGAACATTGCCCATCGTTTTGCAACTAGTCTCGCATCCTTTGAAAACGCCCAATTAGTAGCAGTTGCTAATCGCACGATGGCCAAAGCCCAGTCCTTTCAAGAAAGACATCACGCACAGATGGCTTTTGATAATTATCAAGAACTACTAGACCTGGAAGAAATTGATATGGTCTATATTGCCCTACCACACGCCTACCATGCCGAATGGATCAAAAAATCCATTCTTGCTGGCAAAGGCATCTTGTGCGAAAAACCAATCGTGATTCACGCTGATGAATTGATAGCCATTCAGCAATTATTAGCTAAGCAACCGGTATTCTTTATGGAAGCGATGAAAAATCGCTTTACGCCAGCTTATCAAAAAATGGCCCAACTAGTGAAGGGAGGTGCGATTGGTACGATCCAAGAGATTGAGACTTGTCTACGGCGAGACATGCCAAAAGAAGGAACAACGTACCATTATCTACCTGAACAAGGTGGTTGCTTACTTGACATGGGAATCTACAATATTGCCTTGCTGACTGATTTTGTTCACGGAACACCTACAATTGATTCTTTAAACGCTACCTTTGCTGATAGCATTGAAATTTCGGTTGAAGCAACCCTAACTTGTAATCAAATCCCCTTAATCATCGAAAGTGGCTTTGACTTATTCAAACCGGCCCTCGCCACGATTAAAGGAACCAAAGGCATAATTACGATACCTGACTTTCACCGTCCGACGTCCTTTCACATTGATTATCTGGATGGTCAGAGCCAATCGTACTCTCTTCCTTATATTCAGGATGATTTTCATGGAGAGGTTGCCCACGCAATGAATTGTTTTCGTCAAGGTCTTTACGAAAGTCCCCAGATGTCTTGGTCAGACTCCTTACGCTGTGCTCAATGGATTGACTGGTTGAAGGCTACTGGCAAATAAACATCCAGGACAACGAAATAACTTCGTTGTCCTGGATGTTATTGTCCATATATAGTTTGGTATTGTTTCACGGCGCCAATTAAGTTAGCATCATTGTGAAACAGACACGTGTCCAACTCTAACGCTGGAATGGGGATTGGTAAACGTGTATAGAAAAGCGTCATGCGTTCTTGTAGTTTTTTGAAGAAGAAATCATTTTGACTAATTCCTCCGCCAATCAAGACGCGTTGTGGGTCGTAACACATTTGAAAATTAAATAATTGTTGGGCAAACTGATCCAAATATTCTTCCAGCACGGCTACTAATTCGGCATCACCTGCTTCCATTTGAGCAAACAGTTTAATGCCGTCTAATTCTGTCTCGCGCACAGCATTTAATGCGTTCATTAAATTAGGGATTCCGACTTGCGGTCCTAGTAATGCTTTAGTGTGATACTGCCGAATATCTTTTGTTAGAACAATCGACAATTCACCAGCAAACAAATGCGTACCTTTGTATAACTGACCGTTAATAATGACCGATCCACCTAAACCCGTCCCCAGTACCAACACTAACCCATTATCAATGCCTTTCAGATTACCTTGCCACATCTCTGCCAAGGCGGCACAACGCGCATCGTTTTCGATTGAGACTGGGCAGCCGTAGCGTTGGGATAATAGTTTTTGCAAGTAGACACGATCATTGTATCGTAAGGAGCCACCTTGTCGTACATAACCTTTGTCGGTATCGATTGTTCCAGGAAGACTCATCGCGATACCCTCCCATCCAGTCGGCAATGTTTGACAAATTTCATCAATGGCTTCTAGAAAAGCTTGTTGCGTAGTTTGAGGTGTGGGTACTTTGCCATTATAAGACAGTTGTTTCGTCGCTGGATCATATAAGGCATATTTCATAAATGTTCCGCCAACATCAATGACACAAAGCATATTCCTTCCCTCCTTATACTGTTTGACCATTTGAAGAAATGACTGTTTGATACCAATAAAAGCTATCTTTCTTATAACGTTTCAAGTCTTTTAAATCAAAGTCGCTACGGTTAACATAGATAAAGCCATAGCGTTTGCGCATCCCTTCATGCGTACTAATGACATCAATGGCACTCCATGGACAATACCCAATAAATGGTAAGCCTTCATCAACACATTTTTTCAGTTCTACAATATGATCACGTAGATAATCAATACGATAGTTGTCATGAATGGTACCATCTTCTTCTAATACATCGCGACCACCTAAACCATTTTCAGTGATGAGCATTGGCAAATGATACCGTGAATAAATTTGATGCGCTGTCACACGTAGACCTACCGGATCAATCGTCCAACCAAATTCTGTTTTTGGTAGGGTTGGATTTTCAGCACTGGCAAAGTAGCCAGCAACTGTCAATCCTTTTTGTTGGTCGCCTTGCTCAGTCGTGCCACTCACTGGATTAGCTTTGGCACAAGCCGTATTGTAATAATTAAATGCAACGTAGTCACACGTATTTTCTTTCATCATTTTGCGATCTTCTTCAGTAATTTCTGGCTCTGCATCCAATGAACGCAATACTTCTAAGGCTTGCACATTATAGATACCATACACCGCAGCATCTAAGTACAACCAATTACGAAACGCACTCATATAATCGGCAGCTAGTTGGTCTTCGGCGGAAGAGGTCGCTGGATATACGGCACAAATATTGGGCGCAGGTCCAATTTTTCCTGGATAGCCACCATCATGATAGATCCCCATCACTTTGGCTTGAGCGACTAACATATGGTGATTTTCTTGGAAAATATCTTTCCAAGATTTTTGATTTCCTGACAGTAATTTGCCTGCTAGTGTTAGCATGTTTTGTTCATTAATCGTTTGCCAATAGGTCACACGATCACCGAACGTATCAAAAAGAAAGTGACAATACGTTGCAAATGCGTCGATGGTTTGACGATTGCCCCAGCCACCTACCTCTTTTAAAGAAGCAGGTAAATCAAAGTGGAAGACAGTCACGATGGGTTCAATCCCATTTTTTTTCAGTTCATCAATTAACTGACTATAAAAGGCAACACCTTTTGGATTTACTTTGCCATTTGGCATCACGCGACTCCAAGAAATAGAGAAGCGATATGCTGTCAATCCTAACTCCTTAAACAAAGCAACATCTTCTTGCCAATGATGATAATGGTCGGCAGCTACTTTGAAGTCTGTTGTATCTTTGGGTACTTGACGAACATCTTGAACTGATGGTTCTTTGCCGTCTTCATTCCACGCTCCCTCTACCTGATAGGCACTCGTTGAAGCTCCCCATAAAAAGTTTTTATTGAACATTGTTAAGCTCCTTTTCATTTTGTAATTCTTTACGATCTAATGCTTTCACAAATGGTAAGTAAACAAAGACCATCACGACCAAACAAATAATTCTTAGAGTCAAACCTTGCCAACCCATTGAAAAGAAGCTTGCGATCATTTTAGGCGTCGTCCATGGTAATCCTAAACCAATGACTGGGTTGTAGTAAGATACAAAGCCTGTCACAGAACCAACGTAACCAATCAACGCAGTGATGACTGTACTTAGTAAAAATGGTACCAATAAGATTGGATTTAACATTACTGGTAAACCGAAAATAACTGGTTCATTCACATTGAAGAAGTTTGGTACGATTGATACTTTTGCAAACGAGCGATAGCGTTTGCTCTTACCAAAAATCAAGATAGCAATCAATAAACTTAAGGTACTACCGACAGCATCGTTGTTCAGGAAGCTGTTTAAAATCATAATGTCTTTGTACGGTAATGTTACTCCTTTTTGAAATGCTTCAATATTGGCCATTGCCATGGTCATCAATAATGGCACTAATGCGCTATTAATGGCATTAGGATGAATGCCAAAAAAGAATAATCCGTTTGCAATGATTGTAATAAGAATTAAAGCTGGTGCGGAACTTCCTAGTTTCATCAATGGTCCCCCAATGACCGTTTGCACCAATGTAAAAACATTTTCAAGTGGTGTATAGCTTAAACCTATTCGGATAACTACAACTCCAATTAAAATAATTAAAGCGATGATTAATGGTTCAAAAGATTGCGTAACCATTGGTGGTACACCTTCAGGCATTCGAACAAGTAATTTCTTATTTGATGCTAATGCTAAATAAATTCTAGTGACAATCAATCCGACAATAATTGCAACAAACATCCCTGAACTACCTAAATAATCATATGAAAGGGCAGCAACTGGATCTTTTGTTCCGACTGTTTGTGGCATTAAAATAAGAAATGTACCTAAAGATAAGAAAGCTGCCATCATCGGATTGCCGCTTGACTTATTTAACAATTTTGTGTAAGTATATGGAATGGAAACCGCAATCAATAAGGCAATCGCATTTAACGTTCCACCCATGACTGCATTAAAGTGCGTGATTAATCCAATTTTGGTTAACCATGTGTTGATTGCAGGAATTGGGAAGTTAGCTAAGATTGAAAATAGTGACGCACCTAACGTTAATGGTAACGTATACATTAGCCCACCAGATATAGCCTGAATCGTCTTATTTTCACCAAATTTTGTTGCTAATGGTAAGACACTTTTGTCAATAAATGTTTGAAAACTGCTATAAGCTTTACTCATTTCATTCACCTTTCTTATGGAGGAAATTATGGATCCAATTTCAAAACTATTGCAATACTTTAACGAAGAAGCGGCCGAAAGCACCTATTATTCGTTAGTATTATTTACTTTACAAAATATCAAACAACTATCTACCTTATCTATCGTCGAATTTTCGGAAAAAACTTTTGTATCAAAACCTACAATCACGCGCTTTATTCACTTTATGGGCTTTGAAAACTACAAATCATTTAAACTTTATTTTCAAACACTGAGTACTTCTTCTAGAAATTCTTTTCTACGTCTAACCGCTCATGAGGCCGAGCAAATTGTTCAACAGCCGTCCGAATATTTCTCCGACTACGCGCAACAAGTCATTCGTTCGATTGAAGATGCCACTAAGACCGTCCGCAGTGAAGAGGTAGACCAAATTATCCACTCGGTCTTAGCTGCAAATCGCGTATCCTTCGTTGGCTTTAGTGATGCGCGCCATATCGCACGGGACATTCAATTAGGATGTCTCTCAGCTGGCAAATTAGTCACAGTACCAAAAACGACAGCGAAATTTAGCGATATCCAAAACACTTATTCAAGTGATGACTTAATAGTTATTTTGTCAAATTATGGGAATTTCTTCCACGTCTACTATGAGTTCTATCAAAAATTAATTAAAAATCATGTTCCTGTAATTTTGATTACGCAAAACTATTCGTCGATGGACTCATTTGATTTTAAACAAACCCTTTACCTCTGCTCACAAAGACATCTAAGTGTCGGCAATTATCCAATGCGTTTGTTTTCTGATTACTTTGTTCGCCGACTGATTTTTTTAGCCAATCATGATTGTTGATGATTGGCTATTAAGTTTTGATAATAATAATAGCTATCCTTCTTATAACGTTTTAATTCTTTTTCATCAAAGTCCGTCCGATCTACATAGACCAAGCCGTATCTTTTTTCCATGCCATCCCCGACACTTAACAAATCAATAAACGACCACGGATTAAATGAAATCACATTGACCCCATCTTCTACTGCATAAGCAATTTGCTGTATATGTTCTTCTAAATAAGCAATCCGCATTTTGTCATGAATTTCCCCATCTTCTAGTTTTTCTTTTTCAGACCAGCCACATTCTGTGATGATGATTGGTGTCTCTGCATAACGATCCATTAGCTGTCTCAAGCCATAGTGAATACCTTGAGAGTCGAAGTTCCAACCCCAATCCGTATACACCAGATCTGGGTCTTCAATGCGCTTCATGCGTTTTAATATCGGCATTTGTTGCGTTTGATTCGGTAGTGCTTCGACAATCGTTGTGCAATACCAATTGACTCCTAAAACGTTGGCTTTCCCCTGCGACAAAATTGTTGCATCGCCACTTTCTGTAACAATTGATATGCCCATTTTAATCAGTTCATTTTGGAAGTATTGCGGAATTTTACCTTTTAAAGCAACATCCATCTGTGCAAAAGAATAAAAATCTTCGAGTTGTTTGGCTACTACCATATCCGCTGATTTTCTAGATGCAGGTAATGTCGTAATATACGAAATCGCTGGACCAATCAAGCCATTTGGATATTGATCACGGTACAGTTTGTATACTTGTGCTTGCGCTAACCACATATGATAATTTGCTTGATAAGCTAGTTGAAATCGTTCTTTTTCTGGCAAATCTAGGGAAATCCCTAGCATATCCGATGCAACAACTAATACCGCTTGCTCATTGATTGTTAACCAATGGGTCACCTTATCACCAAACTCATCCAAAAGGCACTTGGCATACTTCACAAAATCAGCAATAGATTGTCGATCAACCCAACCACCATATTTTTCAATCAAGCCCATTGGTTGATCAAAATGATACATAGTAACAATTGGTTCAATCCCATTAGCCAATAGATGATCAATTAATTGATGATAAAAGGCAAGACCGTCCGCATTTGGTTCCTGTTCATCCCCCATCGGAAAGATTCGTGGCCAACTAATTGAAAAACGATAACTTGTTAGTCCCAGCTCTTTCATAAGCTGAATATCTTCTTCCCAATTGTGGTAATGGTCGACGGTCACTTTTGTGTCTAATTGTTTACTACTTTTCTTAAATGAGCGAATATCTGCAATAGAAAGTCCTTTCCCATTTTCTTGGTATGCGCCTTCGACTTGGAAGGCACTCGTAGATGCACCCCATAAAAAATTTTTGGGTATAGCAGTTATATCCATAGATGATGCCCCTTTCTTGATAAATCTATTATATAGAACGCTTACAAATATTTGTTTCCACATTTAGCTATTGAATTTTCAAAAACAAGGAGGAAGTTTCAAAAAACTGAAACTTCCTCCTTGTTTAACTATTTATTTTTCAATTTTAACTACTTTACTTGTTGAGATATCCATTTTTCAGCTAATGTTGGCCAAATGGATATTGCCTCCTCTTGTTGTGCAAGACCTAATCCATGTGGACCATCTGGAAACAGATGGCTTTCACAGGAAACACCGGCATGATTGAGACAATCTAGCAGCAAGAGCGAGTTTTGAATGGGGACAGCCGGATCGTTCCATGTACTCCATAAAAAAACGGGTGGCGTTTGGGAATCAATTCGATTTTCCAAAGAATACTGCTCCTGCTCTGTTGGCTTAACATGATGAAGAAAGGTTTCTTGGCACCCTTTGTGCGCAATAGGAGCAGTCAACGTAACGACTGGATAGGATAAAATCAAGCCATCTGGACGATTGGCCAGACTTGTTCCAAATAAGCCAGCAGTATGGCTACCTGAAGAAAAACCAATCACAAAAACGTTACTAATCCGCTTATCCTCCTTTAACCAATTCAATGTTTCTTGTATTTCCTTTAAATAGGTTTCAGGATAGATATCATTTAAAGGATAACAAAAAATACCACTATGATACCCTAATTGTCCCAACCATTCTTTTATCCGTTGTCCTTCCTTTTGGTAAGACAGCTTTTTGTAACCTCCGCCTGGACAGATGACAAAAAATGGTCGAACTTGTTCATCCAAAAAGTAGGTTTCAAGCCGACTTTCCCGATTTTCTGTAATAAATTCTGGGTACGTTTCTTCTTCCGTCTTTCCTTTCATAATCTTCATTATGATCGCTTCCTTTGATATACATGTTTACTTCTCTTCTGCACCCTGTGAGCCAGAGAAGTCGTAACAACTGAGTTCCAACTTTACTATAGTCTCCTGTGAAAACTTTCGTCAAGCAATACACTAATTACCGAATCATTTTTGTTTGCCGTAGCCATTGCATAGCCGCTTGAAAATCAGGTGCTTCATGCAAGACATTTTGCCAATCAGCCGAGTGGGTCACCCCGCCGGTATTCTTTTCTGGAATGAGTACTAATGGAATACCAGCCGCTTCTGCCGCTCGTGCGCCTACCAATGAATCTTCAAAAACAAGACCCTGATGTGGTTCAATCTGCAACTTTTTTAGAGCCAATTGATAGATAGCCGGATTGGGTTTTGCTTCCTGAACCAAGTCACCCGTCACCACTTCATCAAAGTACGCCCCCAACTGATACTTTTCAAAAATTTGACTGGTCCGTTGACTAGCTGTTGAAGTCACTAATGCAGTTACATAGTGCTGTGTTTTTAAATAGCGAATGCTTTCTAGAAAATAAGGCTTAAGAGGAATGCGATTGGCCTGTAATTCTTCTACAAAATAAGCTTCTCGTATCTGGCGAATGAGCGGAATCTTAGTGACATCGCTAACGATTTTTTCCAGCTGCGCAACTGTTTGTTTCGAGCTCTTGCCTGCCGTCTGCTTTAAAAAGCTCTCAGGCAACTCCTCCCCCGCTGCTTTGGCACCGACCCGCCATCCCTCACGGTACACGCGCTCGGTATCAATAATTAATCCATCCATATCAAAAAGAATTGCTTGTACTTGGGTCATTGTCTTTTTTCCCTCTCCTTCACTTTGAACGTTATTCAAAAAGCCATCGTTTCTCTCTATAGTAGCAGATAAACGATGACGAATGGCAAGTATTACGTAAAAAGACGATAGTTGGTTTGAAATTTATCATGATGAACCGTTACCCCTATTCCAATCGAATCGGGAATCATCAATGCGCCTTGGCCCATTTTGGCTTCTGGTGTTACAATATCGGCCGCAAAATACCGGTTGGTTGCCGACAAATCGCCAGGAAAAATCAACTCAGCTAAGGATGAAAAATGCAAATTCAATGCCCGACCAACACCCAGTTCATACATTCCACCCAACCACACAAGCATGCCCTGTTGTGTGGCTTCTTGTAAAATGGCTTGTGCCGCCGTTATTCCCCCGACACGTGGAAGCTTGAGATTGATTGCTCGACAACTTCCCAGTGCGGCAGCAGTTTGGACATCTTCGACGCTACGAATCGTTTCATCTAAACAAATGGGCGTGTGCATTTGTCGTTGCAACGCAGCATGCCGCGTAAATTCTCTTGCCCCAAAAGGTTGTTCAATCATGGCCAATTGCAGGGTATCTAACTGCCGAAAAATGGTCCAATCCTCCTCCTTTTGATAGGCGGAGTTTGCATCAGCCATCAAGGAAAGGGAGGGAAATGCTTCCCGAATAGCGCTTAATGGTCCATAGTCATAGCCTGGCTTTATTTTTAATTTTACCCGGGTGTAGCCTTGATCAATAGCTGTTTGTACTTTTTTGATTAGCGTTGAAATCGATGATTCTATTCCAAAGCTAATGCCCACATGAATCGGCCGTTTTGTCCCTCCTAATATCTGATAAAGCGGTTGTTTTTGCACACGAGCAAAGCAATCCCATGCGGCAGTTTCCAGTGCTGCTTTCGCCATAAAATTTCCTTGAATGCCAGCAAAAAAAGCGCCAATTTCTTCCGGTCGATGCCATTCTTTTTTTAATAGCAATGGAATCAAATAGGTGGCAATCGTTGCTCGCGCGGTGGACAAGTATTCTTCAATATAATCCGGGTGAGGGAGTGCATCCAGCTCTCCTACGCCCCTCACACCGCTTTCATCGTGAAGTACATAAATCGAGGCTTGTTTCTCTGTTGTGCAACCATAACTTGTTTGAAAGGGATGCAAAAAAGGAACCGAATAATCAAATTGTTCAATGCGTAGTATTTTCATTCAACTTTCTCCTTTGCCTGACCGAGCCACTGTTCAAAAAAAGCGCCAAATAGCTGAGGTGTTTCCAAGTGAATGCAATGACCCACTCCCGAAAAAACCGTCAATGTACTGTTTGGAAATAGCTGGTGCATTTGCTGACCGATTGCAACGAATTTGGTGTCTAACGCTCCCACAAGGATGGCAACAGGGCGGGTGAATTGAGCCAATTGTGGCCAATAATTGGGTTGACTGCCTGTGCCCATTCCTCGTAGGCTATTTGCTAACCCTGTTGCCTGTTGACTTAGCCGTTCGTGACGAACAGTCAGTTGAACTTGAGTTGGTAGCTTGCTTTGACTAGCAAATAATGGCAATTTTTCCCAATCAGTGACAAATGAACGAACCCCCTCTTGTTCAATTTTTTGTGCCAGACGGGCATCTTTTTCCCGTCGTTTTTGTCGCTCTATTTGGGTCGCAAGTCCCGGTGAACCACTCTCCAAACTAAGTGTCTGAATGCGCTCTGGGTAAACCGTTGCCCAGCCTAACGCGAGCCGAGCTCCCATAGAATAGCCGAGTAAATGATACGTTTGAAGCCCTAGTTGTTGGACAAAATGAGCAAGCTCGGTTACGACGTTTTCAAATTGATAGGCTTCACTTTTAATCGCTATCGGGCTTTCACCATGCCCTAGACAATCAATGAGTAACCAATTAACTGTTGATAACTGATCGGCGATTGATTGGAAGGTATGACGAGTACCGGTAAAGCCATGCAGGCAAACAATCGTTGGTAGCTGCGATTGATAAGGTCGTGCCCATTCGTAGGCAAAAGTGTGCTCTTTTTTCTTCATTCGCCTGACTCAACTTTCTTTCGAAGTCGAGTGAGTGTCTCGTTCCAAATAGCAACCGGTTCATCAAACGTGCCTTGAATTTCAATCAGGGCAGGTTGGCCATTTTGGATGGCGTGACTTAGTTGTTCTTGATAGGTATTGAGCGTCTGCGGTTGCAGATAGGTCATCTGATACAAGGTCGCGACTTGACCAAAATCCATTGCCAATGACGTGGCAAATAAAGGATCAAAATCAGTTGGGTCTAACGTACGCTGACTCAAAAATGAAAAGATTCCGCCACCTTGATTGTTCAATAAAACAATCGTGACCGGCAACTGATAGGCACGAATGAGCTGCAATCCATTCATATCATGAAACAGGGCCAGATCTCCAACCAACAAGACGGTCGGCTGTTGTGTTGCAGCGGCAATCCCAGCTGCGGTCGATAGGGTACCATCAATGCCATTCACTCCCCGATTCCCCCAAATTGTGCATTCCTTTTGCGTGGGAACGAGAAAACGATCGACCATTCGGATAGCATTACTATTGGCTACCATCACTTGTGTTTGTTCAGGTAAGGGAGCAAAAAAATGGTAGGCGGCACTCGTTTCTGATAGTTGATGAAGCCACGCTCCTTGTGCAATCACTTCTTCCGCCTGTTTTTGTAACGTTTGCCATTGTTCTAGCCAATCAAGTGCGCACGGTTGAACAACCATTTCCAGAATGGCTTGGCATACTTGTTTTGTTGAATAGGGAAGCGGATGCGTGGTACATTGCAATTGATCAAGCCACTCCTGTCCGTCATCCACCAGTAGCCAAACAGCTGGCGTCAACGTTGCTTTTGATAACCATTGTGCCAGATTTTTACTAATCGGTAGCCGACCGAAACGTAAAACAACTTCCGGTTCAAGCTCAGAAATGGCTGGACAAGCACCGAAAATACTGTCGATTTGGCGAATATATGAGGTACTTTTGTAACCACAAGTTGCCAAATTAGTAAGGGGATCGCCCACGATAGGCCAATGTAATGTTTCTGCCACTTGCAAAAGCATCCGAGCTTCTGCTGGTGTGTGTGCTTCTCCCACCACAATGATGCCTTTCTTTTCAAACAACGCCGTATAAGAAGCCAATGAAATATGAACCGCCACTTTGTCATCTACGAACACGTTTGCGGGATAAGAAGATCGTGATAAATCAGGCAACAACGGTTCGCGTAAAGGAATGTTTAAATGAACAGGGCCTTTTGGGGCTTGTATCGCTTGCCTCGCTGCTTGTTCACCTTGCCAGTAGCTAGAACGAAGGAGCGCAGGAGTCTCTTCTGGCACGGTTAACTGAGTAAAGGATTTGACTTGTTTTCCAAATAACTCTTGTTGGTTCATGGTCTGTGGTGCCCCAACACCTTGTAATTCTGGTGGTCGGTCCGTCGTTAAAATGACTAGTGGGATCCGGCTAGCCTTCGCTTCACAGATAGCTGGATAATAATTTGCGGCGGCTGTCCCAGAAGTACAGACCAAAATGACAGGCTCTTGGCTAGCTTTTGCCAACCCTAAAGCAAAAAAAGCGGCCGAGCGTTCGTCTACGGCAACGTAATCCGTCAACCGTGGATCACGGTGAATCAACAGTGAAACCGGCGTTGAACGGGATCCAGGACTGATGACTGCTCGTGTGCTACCAGTTGCGACCAGTCCATCCAGTAAAGCGGACAAATACTCAGTCATCGTCTGTTGTGGTGTCTTCATCTTGAATTCCTCTTTTCATCGGTTGAAATTTCATCTTTGTTTCTTGACGTTCTTCTTCAGCGTTGGAATCCGCAACAATGCCACATCCAGCATATAATAACGCGTGCTTACCAGAAATAACTGCCGAGCGAATTCCCACCGCAAACTCGCCCGCATCTTCCGCCAGTGAAACCCAACCAATCGGTGCACCATAAAGACCTCTGCCGACTGGTTCATGGGTTCGAATCCACTCAATTGCTGCCTGTTTTGGTTCTCCGCCCAAGGCTGGCGTTGGATGCAGTTGCTGAATCATTTCAAAAAGTGATGCTCCATCATCGGCTCGCGTACCAATTAATTCCGCATACAAATGTTGAATATCACGATTTTTTAATAACGTTCGTTGACTGACATTTACCGTCGACTGACTAAATGGCTGAAGATTTTTTTGCAGACGCTCTACAACGATTTGATGTTCCTGTAGATTTTTTGCTGAGTGCAATAATTCTTGACCCAATCGTGTATCCTCTGATGGCGTTTTTCCGCGTTGAATCGATCCAGCTACCGCTACTGTAGTCACTTTCTTCGTCGTTGCTGCCAGTAATTTTTCAGGTGTCGCACCGATAAAAGTACTGTTTCCTTCTTGTAAATAGAACAAATACGTTTGCGGCTGTTGCGTTTCCAGACGTTGAAGCAACGCCACTTGATCGATTGGTTCATTCATTTCTAATGCTAATTGTCTCGCAAGCACGATTTTTTTTAGCGTATTGTTGGGATTTCGAATGGTTTTTACCGCTTGGTCAACAGTTTCCATCCATTTCTTCACTGCGATTTCTTGACTGGTAACCAAGCGATTTTTTTGCACTTTGGGGGCTGCTTGTGATAAGGCTAAAATGATGCGGTGTTGTTCTTTTTGGAACCTTGTCGTTAAAGCCGCAAAGGTAGCGGGACGTTTTACTGTCAGCGTAACTTGCCAACGTCCTTGATTGAACGTGAACAATACTTTAGGAAGCAAAAACCCTCCTTCTGCTAACTGGTTCCATAACGGGGCGGCATTTGCTTGCACATCAAAAGGAAATGCGCCAAATAAACACAAGCGATTGTCCGGGTCCATCGTCTGCTGATGCAATCTTTTTTTCTGATTATTCATCGTTACACCATCATCAGGAAAAAGCTTTGTTCGTTGACCAAAGCCGACAAGTAGGTGTTGACGATCGGGTGTCTGCCAAAAAAAGCGGGTATTCTCTTCTGGAAAACTACGCAACAGAACAGCCAACGACAAATCCTGTTCATAGTCAAACGTATAACTAAAATATAATTTCGCATCTTGGTACGCTTGTTCGTACTCAGGTGCTAAGTGGATACTCAATGTACTTCACTCTTTCTTCTGTTAAAAATAATCGTTTCAACACTTTGCCACTCGCTGTTTTCGGAAAAGAATGAACGACATAAATCATTTTTGGGTGTTTATAGGTTGCTAACGAAGCAGTTAAATATGGCTGCAAAGCTGCTCTTGTTAACACGTTTGCTGTAGTCAATTGAATAAAAGCAATCGGCACTTGTCCCCATTGCTCATCCATTTGTCCGATAACGGCAGCTGCCGTTATTGCAGGATGGCGCATAAGTATCTGTTCAATCTCACCGGGATAAATATTTTCTCCTCCTGAAATAATTAACTCACTCAAGCGACTTTTTAAATACAACGCCCCATCTTGATCAAGATAACCAAGATCACCTGTTTTCAACCACCCATCTTCCGTCCAAGAATCCTCACTTCTTTGGTTTAAATAGCTCGTCACAATGGATGGCCCTTTAACGAAAATTTCACCAATTAAAGCCGTAGCATTCATTTGATTAGTTGATGGCACAATCTTCACCTTCACGTCATTCAATGGATAACCAGCTGAACCCACTTTATGTGTGAGCTCTTTAACAGGTAATGCCGTAATCTGAGAGCAGGTCTCTGTCATACCAAATGAAGGCATGATGGGAATTTTGCAAGCCATTGCTTCTTCAATCAGCGAAGGCATGATAGGCCCTCCACCTAATAAAATGGCTTTTAAGTGAGCGTACCCTCTGCTAGGAGCAACTGGCAAGAGAGCTTGCAAGGTACTCGTAACCAGTGACAAGACGGTTACCTCACCCGCTTGAAGTGAAGCGTTCAGAACAATTGGATCAAATTGTTCATACAATCGCACAGCCAAACCAATTTTTAACGAACGTAGCAAAATGGACAGGCCACTAATATGAAATAAAGGCAACACTAACCCCCAACAATCATCGCCGGTTAGTTGCAGAGAATGTTGAGTTGCAACAATACTTGCATGATGGTTACCAAATGTTTGAGGGACCCCTTTTGGCTGACCCGTCGTACCTGAAGTGTACATAATTGAGGCAATAGCTGAAGATTCATAGCCAGCATCTATATAATCTGCCTGCGCGATATCCTTCTCCAAAAGATCCGGAATGGCTAAACAGGCGATTGTGTCTGGGATGGCACGCACGTCATCACAAAGGAGCCATTCAGTCTGTGCATCATTCAGTTGAAAACGCCATTCTTCTACCGTTAGCCGACGATTTAACAGCTGAACTTCCATTCCCAATTCCCACAAACCTAAAATGGTCAAATACATGGCCGGCGAATTTTTACTATAAATGGCAACACGCTTACTCGTTGCTGGCAAATTAGCCGCATAGTAATGTGCATAACGTTGCGCGATTTGAGCAAGCAAAGAAAACGACCAACTTTCTTTTTGCCACAAAAAAGCAGGTCGTTTCGGATGAAGTAACGCTTGCTGTTGAAGCCAGCTTCGCGGTGCTTGATTGGTTTGCATTACGGAAATTTCGGAAATTGGTCAAAATCCGGTGTTCGTTTTTCCTTAAACGCATCACGACCTTCTTTTGCTTCATCCATCGTATAGTATAGAAGCGTCGCGTCACCAGCTAGTTGTTGGATTCCGGCAAGACCATCTGTATCAGCATTCATCGCCGCTTTAATCATGCGTAACGCCAACGGACTTTTCGTCAGCATTTCTTCAGCCCATTCCATTGTCACTTCTTCTACTTCAGCTAATGGAACAACCGTGTTAATCCAGTTCATCTGCAAGGCTTCTTCGGCGGTATATTGTTTGGTCATAAACCAAACTTCTTTTGCCTTTTTGTGGCCGATGACTCGCGCAAGATAGCCAGAGCCATAACCACCATCAAAACTACCCACATTTGGACCGGTTTGCCCAAATTTGGCATTGTCTGCCGCAATCGTAATATCACAGACCAATTGCAAGACATTTCCCCCACCAATCGACCAGCCTTTAACCATGGCGATGACTGGTTTAGGAATCACACGAATCAGGCGTTGCAAATCCAAAACATTCAAACGTGGCACTTGATCTTCTCCCACATAGCCGCCGTTTCCACGAACTTTTTGATCCCCGCCCGAACAAAAGGCTTGATCCCCTTCACCAGTTAAAATAATCACGCCAACATCCGTTTTCTCTCGACTAATTGTAAAGGCATCAATCATTTCAAATACTGTTTTTGGGGTGAATGCATTGTGTACATGCGGCCGATTGATACTTATTTTTGCTACTTTTCCGTATTGTTGAAACAGAATTTCGTCATATTCTTTAATTATTTGCCATTCTCTCAAATTATTGACCTCCTTAAGTCATTTCCTGTACTATTATACACAATTAGATCGTTTTTCCCAAAGAACGAGATTAAAAACGAAGAAAGGGGCGAAGAGCTATGGATACACTCTCCTATCTAGGTATTAAAACGGAATATGAAGATCAAGAGAAGGTTGAGCTCTCCTTGCAACTAGATGAACGTCATCTACAGCCATATGGTGTGATGCATGGGGGAATCAGTGCCATTTTAATTGAAACAGCTTGCAGTATTGGTGCCAATTGTGCACTTGGTTCAACCACACATTTTGTGGTTGGAGTGGACTTAACCGTTTCTCACTTAACCCCTGCCACTACAGGTAAGTTAACCGTCACGGCCACACCTGATCGGGTTGGTCGAAGCCTTCAAGTATGGCAGGCAACGGTTGTAAATGAAGACGGAAAAAAAATCGCAGTTGGTCGTTGTACGCTGACTGTTGCCCAAAAAACAATTAACTAACCGAAATCATCTAATGGAAAGGGCGCGTTCGCCACTTAGCCACTAGATGGTTTTTTTGTGCCTTTTCTTCGTCTTTGCACGTATTCCTCTAAAATCCCAGCAACCTGTTTTTTGCACTTTTTTGTAATATTTATTCATTTTCTCTTTACTTTTGCCTAATTTTATCTTATTATTAGCACACTTAATTGAATAAAAATTCAAAATAGAAAGAATAAATCGAGGTTTTTGTATATGAATGTCTATTTAGGAATCGTGATTGATTTTAGTAAAATTGTCAAATGGCTACCTACCTTTTGGCAAGGGACCATCGTAACGATCGTCTTAGCAATCATGACGGTCATTATTGGTTCAATCATTGGTTTGATTGCAACGATTATGAAGCAATCGAAAGCTGCTCCCTTACGCTGGATTGCCAAAGTCTATACCCAAGTGGTACGGGGAACTCCTTTGCTTTTACAATTGTTTATGTGGTTGTATGGCTTTCCCATTATCGGACTCTCAATTCCCTCGATTCCGCTTTTTGGCGACGTTTTTGGCTCACGTGAATTCTTGACGTCTGTCGTGGCATTGTCAATCAACTCAGGTGCCTACATTTGCGAACTACTCCGAGGTGGCTTAGAGTCCATTGATAAAGGGCAAATGGAAGCGGGACGCTCGCTAGGATTAAGTCGTTGGCAGACGATGAAAGCCATTATCATTCCACAAGCCATCCGAGTTGTCTTACCCGGACTTGGCAATGAATTCATTATGATGATTAAGGAATCCTCTATCGTATCAGTCGTAGGTGTCTTTGATGTAATGTACACTTACAATATCGTTAAAGCATCTACTTATTCGATTTTTGAACCTTTGATTGTGGTTGGTATCATCTATTTTCTTTTGACAGCTGGTCTAACTGCCTTAATGAATGTATTGGAAAAGAGGATGCATGTGTATGATTAAAACCATTGATATCACCAAAAATTTTGGTGATTTAGCAGTATTAAAAGGTATTTCAACTGAGATAAAAAAAGGAGAAGTGGTGGCTATCATTGGTCCATCTGGATCTGGTAAATCTACGTTTCTTCGCTGTTTAAACTTGATGGAAGCTCCGACAAGTGGTCAAGTAATCTTTGAAGAACAGGATTTAACCGCCAAGAAAATGAAAGAAACCGAAATCGATAGCATTCGCGAAAAAATCGGCATGGTTTTCCAACACTTTAACTTGTTTCCAAATAAAACCGTGCTCGAAAATATCACCCTTGCACCAATTATGCGTAAAAAAATGACAAAAGAACAAGCCGAACAAAAAGCCGACGCTCTTTTGAAAAAAGTCGGGCTTTCTGATAAAAAATATGCTTACCCTAACCAATTATCCGGTGGTCAAAAGCAACGGGTAGCCATCGCTAGGTCATTAGCAATGGAACCTGAGTTGATGCTCTTTGACGAACCAACCTCTGCTCTCGATCCTGAAATGGTTAAAGAAGTGTTGCTTGTTATTCAAGATTTAACTAAAAGTCACATGACCACCATCATCGTGACCCATGAAATGAATTTCGCAAAAAAAGTGGCCTCTCGTGTCCTATTTATTGATGAAGGACATATCGTTGAGGAAGGAACACCCGAAGAATTATTTGAACGACCAAAAGAAGAACGGACAAAAGTCTTCCTTGATAAAATTACCTTTTAAATAAAAAAATGAAATGAGGAAAAAAAATGAATAAAAAAAAGTGGCTCTTTTCAACAATCATCACCGTATTGACCGTCGTTTCACTTGCGGCTTGTGGATCATCTTCATCTAACAAGTCAAGCAGTACTTCAACAGATAAATTGGCCCAAATCAAAAAAAGTGGCAAATTGACCGTGGGAACGTCGCCTGATTTTCCTCCATCTGAATTTTATATTTTGAACGATAAAGGAGAAAAAGAAATCGTAGGGAGTGATATTTCCTTAGCCAAAGCCATTGCTAAAGAGATTGGCGTGAAACTGGATATTAAAGCCACCGATTTCAATGGTGTCTTAGCCAATATTCAAACGGGGAGTGTTGATATTGGTATTTCAGGGTTTGTTGGAACAGATGAACGCAAAAAAATCATGGATTTTTCGGATGGGTATGAACAAGAAGTCAGCGATGGCTACCAAGGAATTCTGACCACCAAAGAAGTTGCCCAAAAGTACACAACTTTAGCGGACTTGAAAAAAGCCAAACTAAAAGTTGGCTCGCAATCTGGCTCCATTCAATATGAACTAGCAACGGCAATCACTTCGGCGGCAAATATTAAGCAATACGGTACAATGGATGCTGCGGTACTCGCATTGAACTCCGGCGATATTGATGCCGTAACTGTCTCAACCACTTCTGTTGAACCCTTGTTAACGTCATTTCCTAATCTAACATTGTTAAGCAAAGAAGAATTTAATCTTGATCCAAAAAATAAATACGCGACCAATGTCATTGGTATTCCTAAAGATGACGCCAACAAATCTCTTATCAAACTCATTAATAAAGTCATCAAAGAGAACAAAGACAACGGCAATTTGAAAAAATGGAAAGATGAAGCAACTGAGCAAGCCAAAAAAGCAATCAATGAATAACCCAGGAATTTAGAAAGAAGGAACCTCTTTATGACAGCAAAAGAACAAATTATCTCCTCAATAGAAGACCATATTGATGCCTATATGAACATTGTCCAAACCCTCTATGACAATCCAGAAATTGGTAATGAAGAATTCGAAACGATGAAGTTATTGGTCAACTACCTGACACAAGCAGGTTTTGATACCCAATCCGCCTATGTGGTGCCAACTGGTTTTTTGGGAACGTATGATACCCATAAGCCCGGTCCAACCATTGCCGTTATGTGTGAATACGATGCACTGCCAGAAGTCGGCCATGGCTGCGGCCACAATCTCATTGCAGCAATTGGCGTAGCCACAGGTGAAGCAATTAAAGGAATTATTGACCAATTTGGTGGCAAATTACTCGTAGTCGGTACCCCGGCTGAAGAGAATTTTGGTGGCAAAGTGAGCATGGCAAACGCAGGTGTTTTTGATGATGTCGATGTTGCTCTAATGGTTCACCCTGGCGTAAAAAATGGCGTCGGTGGTCGTTCAAATGCATTAAATCCAATTAAATTTGAATTTTTTGGCAAAAACGCTCATGGTTGTCACCCTGATTTAGGGCGCTCAGCATTAGATGCTGCAGTGATGAGTTATCTCCAAATTAATTTATTGCGCCAATTTGCCAATCCGCATACCTATATCCATGGCATCATTAAAGACGGCGGTCAAGCTGCCAACGTCATTCCAGGTTATGCATCGCTAGAATATTATTTCCGCGCTCCGAAGATGTCTTATGCCAAATATCTGACTGAACGAGCAACCAAAGCAGTGGAAGGCATTTGTTTGGCTAATGAGGTAACGTTTAAAACCTCGGTCTACGAATGTCCTTATGAAGATACGTTAATTAACTATACCTTGGCTGATATTCTGATGGAAAAATATCAAGAACTCGGTCTCACCGATATTGCACCTGTTGAAGAAGTTGCTGCTGGATCAACCGATGTTGGGGCCGTCAGTTACAAATGTGCAACAATTCAAGGCAACATTAAAATCGCCGATAGCCATGTTGGTGCACATACAAAAGAAATGGCTGCAGCAACCATTTCCCCAGCTGGTAAACAAGGCCTCCTTTCTGCAGCAAAAGGGTTGGCTCTCACCATTTTGGAATTACTCGAAAAACCTGAAGTCTTGGCCGCTGTGAAGGCGGAACACCAGGAAAATATTCAAAAAGCAACAGCGATTGATGCCTAGCTATCCTGTGATTTGTAGCATGGCTGATGATAACAAGGACACCCGACCAGTCTTTCCAACGATTGATGCGTCGGGTCTTTTTTTAGATTAGCCCCTATGATCAATCAAAAATGAGACAAGCATTGAAGGACAGCCAGGATTGTGATACAGTTTTAACAACTAAAGGGAGGGCTTTTCATGACTTTATCTAGCGAACAACAAGCATTGGCCGAAGCATTACTCGATGCATACAAAACAGGCCACTCACTACCAATTGAACAAGCAGCAACCGCTGTAAGCACACTTGAGGATGCTTATGGCATTCAGGCAATGGTTAGCCAAAAAAAAGACACACCCATCGCAGGTTACAAGATTAGTTTGACAAGTGAACAAACACAAAAGCTTTTTGCTTCAGACGAACCTTTATACGGAGCAGAAGAACAAGCGCAAATGCTTACTTCTCCCGCAACTGTCAACTTAGCAGATTTTTTGGAACCCTTAGTCGAAATCGAACTTGTTTTCACCGCGACTGAGACACTGTCTGAAACAGATACATTACCCGAATTATGTGAAAAATTAACCGTGGCTCCGGGCATCGAATTACCCGACTCGCGCTTTGCTGATTGGTTCCCCGATCTGAATAAATATCTCGTTGTCTCAGATGGTGCAGTTGGCGGCCGAATTGTAGTAGGAACTTCCCAACCTGTAACCAATTTTTCTTTGGAAGAGTTAGCAACCATTCAAGGAACACTGACAATCGATGATCAAAAAGTTGCAGAAGGGCTCTCTTCTGAAGTATTGACCAATCCATTACTTTCTGTACAATGGCTAATAAAGAAATTAGCCCAAACAAATCAAACAATTTCTGCTGGGATGCATATTTCCAGTGGTACCTTCATTTTTCCCGTGCCTTTAAAGAAAGGTAGCTTTAAAGCAAGCTATTCACATGGCATTGGTGAAGTCATTGTTCAAGCAATAGAGTAAAAAAATTTACTAGGAGGATAACCATTTTGCGGTTATCCTCCTCTTCCTTTTTTCTTCTCAATGGTAAAGCTGACTCCCTGTGCGTATCCCTCAAAAAGGTTGCCTTCCAGCAAAGGTGTTCAAACGGAGAGTCTTCATTTCAGTATTCTCCTCTTACAAAGATTTCTAACTAGCTGGCACGCCCTCGTCTCTTTCACATTAGGATACTCGTTAGACACAAAAAACCAAAAAGCAGAGCGGCTTCCCTAAGAAAACTGCTCTACTCTTTTATTCAGATTCATTTTCTAGCATACGTACTGTTTTGCGTTCTTTTAATTGAAATGGAATAATTTCGGATACGATTGCTTGTTCATTAGCAATCGCTTGAATTAACCGTTTGCATCCGCGCGCACCCATATCATAAAAAGGTTGCGCAATCGTTGTTAATGGCGGCGTTGTCATCCAGGCAATGCTTGTATCATCGTAACCAATGACCGAGAGTTGCTCTGGAACACCAATTGCGTATTGATGGGCAATCGAAATGACACCTAGAGCTGTATCATCACTGGCACAGACAATCGCTGTTGGTAAACGATGATGAACGTAATATTCCATCGCTCGTCTCCCCGCATCAAAACTAAAATCACCATAACAAATTAACGCTTTATCTACCGGTAAATGATTGGCTACCAAGCAATCAAGATACCCTAATAGCCGTGGCTCTCCAGCAACCTTATCGTTTGGATTGACGCCAGCCAGGCCAATCTTTTGATGGTGATGATCAATTAAATATTGCGTAGCATGGTACATGGCTTCATAATCATCCACTTTAATATATGGCAAACGATTGTCTTCCGAAATGGTTGATAATAAAATGGTTGGCACACCTAAGCGACTAATCATCACTTGTTGTTCTTTTTTGAGATAGATAGAAACAATAATAATCCCATCCACACGCCGATTCACCATTAACTTTAAACTATCGGACAACCGCTTTCCCTCAACTCCAGCATGTGTAAGAATCACACTATACCCATAATCATAGGCGATATCCTCAATCCCTGTCACAATATTTCCATAAAATGAAGTACTCACATCAGGAATAATAATCCCAATCGTCTTCGTTTTATTTGTCACCAAGCTAGTAGCAGCAGCATTCTTATAATACCCTAATTCTTTTGCAGCCCTCAACACTCGTTCACGTGTCTCACTGCCATATCCACCAATATCGTTGATAACTCGTGAAACGGTAGCTGTGGAGACATTTGCCCGCTTCGCTATATCTTTGATTGTAATTGCCATCGCATTTCTCCTACTTTACATCATGCACCAATGATTCAAACTAAACGCTGGTTGCTGAAATCCTTTTCTTTCCTATTATACATTAATTTACGTGATAGATAAGTGCTTCATACGGTTCTAATGCTAATTTTTTTTGTTTTTCTTTCAACTGTTGTTTGAATGGAGAAAGAGGATCGGCTGCGTGACTGCCAATAGGATGATTTCCCATTACTAACGACCAACTTTGACCAGAAATAGCAGTTGGTAGATTGATTTCAGCCGGTTCTTTGGTCAGATTTACAACAACCAACATGCGATCTTCCTCTAAAAATCGTTCATAAATGTATACTTGAGGATGTTTCGGTAAATAATCATGGTAATGACCAGAGACGAAGATATTCTGAGTTTTTCTTAATTGAATTAATTTTTTGTAATACGACAAAATGGATGTTGGTTGTTGCGTTTGTTCTGCTACATTGATCGTAGTATAGTTTGGATTAACAACCATCCATGGTTTGCCTGTGGTAAAGCCTGCATTTTCGCTCGTATTCCATTGCATAGGTGTCCGACTGTTATCTCTTGAGATACTGCTCATTAATTCTAAAATCTCAAGTTTTCGATCCTCATTGTCTTCCATTTGAAGCAATTCTTCAATTTGATTCTTAGCCGTGACATCATCCAATTCATCTAAGCTACGAAACGTCATATTGGTCATGCCGATTTCTTGGCCTTGGTAGATGAAAGGTGTTCCTTGCAGCAACAAGTACATCGTTGCCAAAGCGGTGGCTGCTTTTTCCCGATAGACTGGCTGATCATTGCCAAAAACAGAAACGCTCCGTGGGACATCGTGATTCTCCATGTACAGTGCATTCCAACCTTGGCCATAATCTAGGCGTTTTTGCCAGCGACCAAGCGCCTTTTTCAGCGCAACAACATCCATCGTGTCATTTTTTTCGCGCTTCCATAGCGAAATATGCTCAAATTCAAATATCATATTAAAATAACCGTCTTTGCCGACCCACTCAGGGGCTTGTTCCGCCGTAACGCCAGATGCTTCGCCAACCGTCACAATATCATATTCTTTAAAAACCTTACTCAATTCGCGCAAGTATACACCAATCCCCTTGACGTTGGTAAAAGGAGAGTATGCCCAATCTTTCTTGGGTTTCGTATGCCAAGGAGATTTTTTAATATGTGAAATCGCATCAATTCGAAACCCATCAATGCCTAAGTCAAGCCACCAACGAATCATGGTATAAATATCTTGACGCATGTTGGGATTTTCCCAGTTTAAATCAGGTTGTTCTTTGGCAAATACATGTAGGTATTGTTGATCAATCGCAGGGACGTATTCCCAGACAGATCCTCCAAAAATCGATTCCCATTGGTTTGGTTTGTCGTTGCCGTCAGCCCAAATATAATAGTCATGATAGGGATTATCTTTTCCTTGCAATGCTTCTTTAAACCAAGGATGTTGATCCGAAGTATGATTGATGACCAAATCCATAATGATTTTGATGCCCAAGTCATGCGCTTCATCAATCAGTTTTAGCATGTCTTCCATTGTCCCAAATTCCGGATTGATATCTTGATAATCACTAATATCATAGCCATTATCAACATTTGGTGAGGCATAAACAGGATTCAACCAAACAAAATCGATGCCTAATTCTTTGAGATAACGTAAGTTTTTCCGAATCCCTTGGAGATCACCAATACCATCCCCATTTGAATCTTTGAAACTTTTTGGATAAATTTGGTACCCTATCGCCTCTTTCCACCAAGGCATGGCTTGTTGTTTTTCATGCATATCTTCCATACGCCGTTGCCAAAAATCTATAAATATTCCTAACCAACTATAAAAATTGTCAGATTAATGTTTATTTCCTGTTTCTACGTGTCCGATTTTGCCACTTGCTCGCTACTCTCGTTTGCTATAACATTCCACAGGCGTTAATTCGGATACAACGAATCCTACAT